>CAYTTI010000016.1:0-12710 GCA_964440675.1 uncultured Coriobacteriaceae bacterium | reverse complement strand
TTGCACAAACTCCATATCTTCTTCGGCATCTATGCCGCGCAGTTGATGGTTAACGTGCAGCACGTGTAAACGTTCCCGAGCAATTTGAGCTGTACCGCGCCCATCATAAATGTCGAGCGTCGAGGTAGCAGCACGCAGCAACAGCGCCGTTGAATCGGCTCCGCCCGACACCATAAGCACAACAGGTGATCGCAGAGCCGCTTCTTGACGTGCAGAGGGACGCTCAAACGAGGAACCATCTGCAATGTAGCGACGTGCAACGCTCGGCATGCTACCTCCTAAGTTCTACTCACACACTACTCACGTGCGCAGGCTACTCGAGTGGTAGGATGGCCGACTTCTCGGCCTTCTCAGCAGCCTGCTACTCGACCGTCCCAGTAATCTGCTATTCGAGTGCCGCAGCGGTCTCTTGCAGGTAATCAATAATGGGCAGATGTTGAGGACAGGCTTCCTCACACTGACCACACGCAATGCAGGCCGAAGCGAGTGCACGACCTTGCTCAGTTGTTTCGCGTCGATACTTATCCTTGGCACGATCGAGGCTATTCCACACCTTATAACGATTCATCGCCGTAAAGATGTTAGGAATGGGAATTTGCTGCGGGCAGCCTTTAGTGCAGTAGTTGCAGGAAGTGCACTTAATTTGATCGATCGTTTCGTATGCCTCCTGCGCGCGCCGAATAAGCTCTACCTCGGCACTATTCAAAGGCTCAAAGTCGCTCATATACGACAGATTGTCCTCCATTTGGGCTATGTTGCTCATACCCGAGAGCACCACGCGCACCTGACTTTGTGAGGCGGCAAAGCGAATTGCCCAACTCGAAGGCGAGGCGTCTGTGGAGGCCTCTTTGAAAACAGAGGCTATTGGCTCGGGAGGAGCGGCAAGCGACCCACCCTTGACTGGCTCCATAACGACTACTGGCATCTCATACTTCTCACACACGGCGATATTTGCCGCTGACTGAACCACGCTATCATTCCAATCTGCGTAGTTTACCTGTAGCTGCACAAACTCAATCTCGGGGTGTGCCACAAGCAATTCCTCTAAAAAGTCAGCTTTATCGTGGAAGGAAAATCCAATGTGGCGCACTATGCCTTTTGCTTGGAGCTCCTGGATATACTCCCACAGCTTAAATTCTTCGTACGAAGGGGCAGTTTCGCGCGTAACGTTATGTAGCAAATAGAAGTCGATATAGCTGGTACCCAAGCGCTCGAGCGATACGTACACCTGCCTGCGCGCCTCTTCTGCATTTTCAGCGGCAGCGGTATTGAGCTTAGTGGCAATCGTAAAGCTTTCACGCGGGTGGCGCTCGACAAGGGTTTTACGCGTGGCAATTTCTGAGCCACCCTGCTCGTATACATATGCAGTATCGAAGTAGGTCATGCCTGCATCTAAAAATTTGTCAACCATGACGCAGGTTTGTTCCAGATCGGTCGAACCATCTGCAAGTTTTGGCAGCCTCATAAGTCCAAAGCCGAGTTTTTTAGCGGGAAAATCTAGCATATTGGCTCCTCTCCTCTGCCATATTGGCTCCTCTCCTTAGCCATCATTGCGCATATATAACTATGGCACGCCAACGACAACTACAAATGCAGCAATGCATTTTCGCCATAAGTTAGTCGGCACGTGGCATACTTTTATGAGCCGTCGAGCCGATTGGTATTTCTATGCAGGATACCCGTACACCAGAAGAAATGACCTTGCGCGAGCTACGTCGTGAGGACATAGAAGCAGTGCTGCGCGAAGACCCCGCAATGAACTCGGAGCGTGAGGTGTTGGCATATTCAGCAGGCATTCGTGCTATTTGGGCCTATCGCCGCTTTCACCGACTATGGCTTAAAGGCCACAAACTGCTCGCGTTGCGCATGTCTCAGGCATGTCGCAACCACTACGGCATAGAGATTCATCCTGGAGCCACCATTGGACGACGTCTCACCATAGACCACGGCATGGGCATTGTTATTGGCGAAACCACCATTATTGGCAACGATTGCAAGATCTTCCATGGAGTAACGCTTGGTGGTACTGGCAAGGAAACCGGTAAACGCCATCCTACTCTGGGTAACAACGTTATGGTGGGAGCCCGTGCAACCGTATTGGGATCAGTAACGATTGGTAACAACGTACGAGTTGGGGCTGGAGCAGTGGTGCTCAACGATGTTCCTGCCAACACAACAGCCGTAGGAGTTCCCGTGCGCATCGTTTACCATAACCACTAAGGAGGTCGTATGCAAAGCTATAAGGAAGCGTTTATCGACTTCATGGTGGAGTCACAGGTGCTCAAGTTTGGCAGCTTTACGCTTAAAAGCGGCAGACAGTCACCTTTTTTCATGAATGCTGGAGCCTATGTAACAGGCGATCAGTTACACCGCTTAGGTCTTGCCTACGCTCAGGCCATCGAAGCTAACTTTGGCTTGGATTTTGACGTTGTGTTTGGGCCTGCCTACAAGGGGATTCCACTTTCAGTGGTAACGGCAATGGGGATCTCGGAACTCTACGATACGCAGGTAAGGTACTGCTCAAACCGCAAGGAGCTAAAAGACCACGGCGAGGGAGGCTCGCTTTTGGGAGCTGAACTTGCCGACGGCGATCGTGTGTTGATTGTTGAGGACGTAACTACATCCGGGCGCTCTATCGAAGAAACCTACCCCATCATCACCGCTGCAGCAGATATCGAGGTGGTAGGGCTTATCGTGTCTCTGAACCGCATGGAGGTAGGACGAGGTGGAAGGTGTTCCGCCCTTGACGAAATACGGAATACCTACGGCTTTCCCACAGCAGCAATTGTTACCATGGATGAGGTAGTCACATATCTGTTGCACAAGGAGTATAACGGTACGGTACTTATTAACGACGACATCAAAGCGCACCTAGATGCCTACTACGCCATTTACGGAGCGCAGCCCTCTCGCACATGAAATCCGAAGGTAAAAAATCCTCCCACTTCATTCCTACCTGCCTCATGTGGGTAGTGTTGCTTGCTAGCTCTGCCATCTTTGTCATGCGCTTCCTAGCTGCTGGTGTGGGTGACTCCCACGGTGTGCCCGAGCTTGTTGCCTTTGTGCCATGGACGATTATCCCGTTTGGTATTGTGTTCGTGATAGCTATGGTATGCCGCAGACGTATCGCGATGATTCTTGCTGGCGTAGGCCTGGTGTTTTTATTTGCTGCATATGCAGGTTATCTTATGCCTACAACAACGCTCAGTACCGAGGCACAGACAACTGCTGATACAGGGGTTTCTACCTCAGATAACGTTGTGCGCATCATGACGCTTAATGTCTCAAATGCCGGAGCCGACCCAGTTGAGGTGGTTCAAGCTGTAGTAGCAAACAATGTGGAAGTCCTATGTCTACAAGAAGTCACCAACGACTATATTGCCCAGTTGGAGGCTGCGGGCATTGCAAACTATCTTCCCTATCAAGTGGTGTCCGAGGTAGGCTACGTCAATAACGGTGGCAGAAACTGCATTTTTAGCGCCGCAGCTACTAGCAATGAAAGCTCTGATTTGTTGCCGGTAATTACCTCTTCGATGGCGGCGTGCACCATAGAAGTAGGCGGCGTTGCGCTACGCTTTGTATCGGTGCACATCAACTCCCCGCACTTAGGTGGTGAGTCGTGGTGGGCCGAAGGGCTGAGTGCGGTCGCAGAGCTTGCGAACTACGACCACACCTACGTGATCTGTGGCGATTTTAACGCAACATGGGATCACACACGTTTTCGAGAGCTCCTCGGTTCTACCTTTGTGGATGCTGGCGAACAGGCAGGAGAAGGACTGCACTTTACCTATCCTGCCAACAGCATAGTTCCTGCCGTGCTTGAAATCGATCACATCGTCTACTCACAAGGTGCAGGCATAGTTGTTGGAGATCTCACAACCCTTGAGATCTCCGGCACCGATCACATGGCCCTGCTCGCTACGCTCGAGGTACAAGCTTAGTCACGGGTGTACAGCTGATACCCGCCGGGGCGCAGCTCTTTGCGCACCCGGCCCGGTTTTGCGCGAACACCCTTAGTCACGGGTAAGCTTGCGATGCAGACGATGTGGCTTGGATGCCTCAGGTCCAAGCCTGCGCTCACGATCCTGTTGGTAGGCCTCGAAATTGCCCTCAAACCAAAACCACCGCGCAGGATGTTCGTCTGTACCTTCCCAGGCCAGAATGTGTGTGGCGACACGATCCAAGAACCACCGATCATGACTGACCACTAAGCTACAGCCAGGAAATTCGTTGAGGGCTTCCTCCAAGCTCTCCAGGGTTTCCACATCGAGGTCGTTGGTAGGCTCGTCGAGCAAAAGCAGGTTGCCTCCCTGTTGCAAGGTCAAAGCTAAGTTCAGGCGGTTACGCTCTCCGCCCGACAAGACCCCCACCTGCTTTTGTTGATCGGATCCCTTAAAACCAAAACTTGCCACATAGGCACGACTGGGAATTTCGCTTGCTCCCACCTGAATGATGTCCTTGCCATCAGACACAAGTTCCCAAAGTGTTTGGTTGGGATCGAGGCTTGCACGGTCTTGGTCGACATAGCTTATCTGTACCGACTCACCAAGCTCAAGGGTGCCGCCATCCACCTGTTCGAGACCAACAAGGGTCTTAAGGAGGGTGGTTTTGCCTACACCGTTTGGCCCAATGACCCCCACAATGCCATTGCGCGGCAGTATAAAGGACAGATCGTCTATAAGAGTGCGCCCGTCGTAACCCTTGGTGAGGTGACTGGCAACCACGACCTTTTGACCAAGGCGGGGACCTACCGGAATATGGATTTCACTAAAGTCCACCTTGCGGGCAGCACGAGCCTCAGCTTCCATCTGCTCATAACGCTCAAGGCGCGCACGGCTTTTCGCCTGACGTGCCTTGGGGCTTGAGCGCACCCACGCAAGCTCGCGTTCAAGTTTTTTAGCGCGTCTCGCATGCTGCTGGCTCTCTCCCACTAAGCGCGCAGCCTTCTTTTCTAGATAGGTAGAGTAGTTACCCTCGTAGGGGTAGAGCGTACCCCGATCCACCTCACAAATCCAGCCGGCAACGTTGTCGAGGAAGTAGCGGTCGTGAGTAACTGCCATAACGGCACCTGGATAGGAGTGCAAAAACTTTTCAAGCCACAAGACCGATTCTGCATCGAGATGGTTGGTAGGCTCATCGAGCAGAAGGAGATCGGGTGCTTCTAAAAGAATGCGACACAAGGCAACCCGCCGGCGCTCACCACCCGAGAGTTGAGAAACAGGCGCATCGGGATCGGGACACTGCAGCGCGTCCATCGCTTGATTCAGGCGCGATTCCAAATCCCAGCCATTTGCCGCATCAATCTCATTTTGCAGCGCTCCCATCTCGGCCATCAAGGCGTCGAAGTCGCAGTTAGGATCTGCCATCTGGACGCTGATTTCATTGAAGCGCGCAAGCTTGCTCAATATATCGGCAAAGGCAAGTTCCACATTTTCACGCACCGTCTTGTCTTCTTCTAAGCGCGGCTCCTGCTCAAAGATGCCCACGGTGGCTCCAGGCGTGAGTATAGCTTCTCCAGCAGAGACATCTTCAAGCCCTGCCATAACACGCAAAAGCGTAGATTTACCTGCACCATTTGGTCCAACAACGCCAATCTTTGCACCTGGATACACACCAACGGTGACATCATTGAGAATCACCTTGTTACCATGTGCTTTGCGGGCGCGGATCAGCTGATATACAAACTCTGCCATAAACGTATCCTTTCGTGGTTTGTACAGAATGCTAGCAAATGGGTAAGCTGTCACACACGAGTCGTCACACACTATGCTGTTACACACATCGAAATACCCCCGTAGGAATACCAATCGCATCGAGCGATGAAAGGAATATCATGCACTATGCCTCAAAGGTTAGCCATCTCATTGGTTCGACTCCCCTCGTTGACCTATCACCTTTGCTAAAGGATGCCCTTGAAAACACCGTTGCAGGCGCTTTTGCGGACGTCTGCGAGGGCGCTGTCAAGAGCGCTGTCAAGGGCGCTTGCGGCGAAGCTCTTCCAAACGCTTGTGAAGGCATCCGCTTGCTCGGCAAATACGAAGCAACTAACCCGGGCGGCTCCGTAAAAGATCGCGTTGCCCGCGCCATACTCGATGATGCCGAAGCTCAAGGACGCCTGGTGCTCGGTGGCACCATTATTGAGCCCACATCCGGCAACACCGGCGTGGCTCTTGCCATGCTCGCTGCCGAACGTGGCTACAAGCTGGTTCTTTGCATGCCTGAAACCATGAGCATTGAGCGGCGCAAACTTGCTGCCGCATACGGTGCCGAAGTAGTACTCACGCCAGGTTCTGCGGGTATGCAAGGAGCCGTTGATAAAGCCGAGGAGCTCCGCAGGAACATCCCCGACTCCATTATTGCGGGACAGTTTAGTAATGCTGCGAATCCTCAGGCTCACTATGAAGGTACAGGACCTGAGGTATGGCATGACACCGACGGCACGGTAGACGTTTTTGTTGCCGGTGTTGGTACGGGCGGCACCATAAGTGGCACAGGACGCTTTCTAAAAGAACACAAGAACACCGTGCGTGCCGTTGCGGTGCAGCCTGAGGAGTCTCAAGTGCTTACCGGCAGCCCAGCGTACTCTCACGGCATCCAGGGCATTGGTCCCAACTTTGTGCCTGATACTTACGATGCCCACGTAGTCGATGAAGTGATGAGTGTTTCCACCGCCGACGCTCGTGCTATGAAGGAGCGTTTAGCACACGAGCTCGGCTTGCTGGTAGGCATATCCTCTGGTGCCAACGTCGCCGCTGCGCTTGCGCTCGCCAAGCGTTATAAGCGCGCCGGCGATACGCATACGGACACAACCATCGTATGCATGCTACCCGATACTGGCGAGCGCTACCTTTCGATGGACTGAGCACCTGCACGTTGTTTGATCTCCCTCAGGCAGTAGCTACGTTCAATCCCAACCGAGCGACAGATCCATCAAGCGGTGGGTACGCCATGCTTCTCCTTGATGCGCTCAATGCGTTCGAGCTGCTCATCGCTCAGTCCAAAGCCCAGCCCGGTATCCGTATCAGTGAGCTCAGGTGCAGGAGACCCGATATCAAAGTCGCTACCGTAGTCGTTATTGGCTTCGCGACGTGACCAGTAGCTCTCTTCAACATAGGGAGCTACGACCTGCTCGGTAGGATCTTCTGGGTTCACGAGCACAAAGCGATCGCTACGACTCGTACGGAAGTTCTCCTTGGCCACGCTAATCATGAGTTTGATACGGTTGAGTTGGTTTACCTCAGAAGCGCCGGGGTCATAATCAACTGCCACGATATTGCTTTCGGGGTGCATCTGGCGCAAGCGTTTGATAACCGACTTACCTACCACATGGTTTGGCAAACAGGCAAAGGGCTGTGCACACACGATGTTGGGGGTGCCGCTTTCAATAAGATCCACCATCTCGGCGGTCAGCAGCCATCCCTCCCCCATGGTGTTACACAGCGACAAGACCTCACGTGCTGCTTTGGCAAGTACGGTGATCTCGGGGTAGGGCTCAAAGCGCTTCGACTGTTTAAGCAGATTGTTTAGGGGCTTTCTTACCGACTGGATTGCCTTGATAAGGGTGGAATGAAGCAGGCGTGCCTTAAAGCTGGATCCAAGCTCATCCTTTTGGAAGGTAGGGCCGGACAAGCTGTACAAGAAGAAGTCCACAAGCCCGGGTACATGTGCTTCGCAGCCCTCAGACTCAATCACCTCGACCAGCTGATTGTTCGCGGTGGGGTGAAACTTAACGAGAATCTCACCAACTACACCAACGCGTGGTTTGGATCGATCGTTTACCAATTCGATACTGTCGAAGGCTTGAATGGTGTCCTCACAGAGCTGGGCAAAGTCGCGACGCCTCATGGTAGGTATAAGACGCTTCGCACGTTCCATAAAGTGCTCGTACAAGGTCTGAACCGAACCTTTTGCTACCTCATACGGGCGACAGCGATAGAGCAGCTGCATGATCAGATCCCCATAGATGAGACCATACAGTGCACGCATAATAAGGCCAGGGTCAGCGAGGGAGAAGCCAGGGTTCTTTTCATCAAGACCTCCTGCCGAGCTCACCGAAATAACCGGTACCTCAGGGTGTCCTGCATCTTTGAGCGCTTTGCGTATAAGGGCGATGTAGTTGGTTGCACGACATCCACCACCCGTCTGCGAGATCAGCACCGCCGTTTTAGACAGGTCATACTTCCCGCTTTCGATCGCCTCCATGATTTGACCCGTTACCAAAATGGAGGGATAGCAGATGTCGTTGTTCACGTACTTTAAGCCCGCCTCAACCGCACCTTGGTCAACCGAAGGCAACAGCACTAAGTTAAAGCCGTAGCCAATAAAAAGCTGTTGAATGAGGTCAAAGTGCACTGGTGACATTTGAGGGCAGAGCAGTGTGTAGTCCTGTTTCGCCATCTCCTTGGTGTAGCGCACCTTCTTGAAACTTGCAGACTTCGCCCTACGGTAAATGGGCGCACGACGCGAAGCGTCGGTGGTACGCGCATGCTCCAATGAGCCGTCGGCCATACGCACGCCATGCGGAGCAACCTCGTGCGCTCTGCCTGCTTGCACCTCCTGCTCGAGCAGCTGACGCTGCTCTTGTAGTGCCGCCATAAGTGAGCGAATGCGAATACGCGCAGCCCCTAGGTTGGATACCTCATCGATTTTGAGCACCGTATAAATCTTGCCTGAGCGCTCGAGAATCTCCTGTACCTGGTCGCAGGTCAGGGCATCCAAGCCACAGCCAAAGCTGTTGAGCTGGATGAGATCGAGGTCGTTACGCGAAGCAACAAAACGAGCGGCACGGTACAGGCGGGAGTGATACATCCACTGATCGACCACACGAATGGGACGCTCCACATCCATCTTGTGTGAAACAGCATCCTCGGTTAACACAGCAAAGCCAAAGGAGCTTACCAAGTCGGGAATGGCGTGGTTAATCTCGGGATCGTTGTGATAGGGACGTCCTGCAATAACAATACCATGCGCGTCGTGTTCCTCCATCCAAGCAAGTACTTCATCGCCTTTCACATGCATCTCGTGCTTAAAGGCTTCATCTGCCTCCCAGGCCTTGTCTACCGCCTGGTTAATTTCTGTGCGGGTAATGTGCGATCCTGTCACGCGCCCCTTGCCTTGCTTGGCGTCTGCCTCACGCTGCAACGACACTACTTCATAGAGGCGCCGTTTAAGCTCGCGCTTATCGTCGTAGGGTATAAAGGGTGAGAGGTACTCAACCGATGAATCCTGCAGCTGTTCAACATTGAGGCCCAGCGACTGTGGATAGCTCATAACGATGGGACAGTTGTAGTGATTGGTTGCGGCGTCGTCTTCTTGGCGCTCCAAGCGCACGCAGGGCATCCAAATGAAGTCAGGATCCTTTTCCAGCAAGTTCATGATGTGTCCGTGGCTGAGCTTTGCCGGATAGCATACCGACTCCGACGGCATTGACTCAATACCTGCCTCATACACCTGCTTGTTGGACTGGTCGGAAAGTATCACCCTGAAACCCAGCTCAGTAAAAAAGGTATGCCAGAAGGGATAGTTTTCATACATGTTGAGAACACGAGGAATGCCCACTGTGCCGCGATACGCTTCATCCTTATCGAGCGAGGGTCGGTCGAACAACAGCTCGTTCTTGTAGGCAAATAGGTTGGGAGCCTTGGTTTTCTTGGTCTTGGTACCTGCGCCCTTTTCGCAGCGATTGCCCGTGATAAAGCGACGTCCGCCTCCAAAGTTACTGATGGTAAGCAGGCAGTTGTTAGAACACAAACCACAGTTGACCTTGATGTTTTTCACCTGGAGCTCATCAATTTCCCTGCGCGATAAGACGGTGGAGGTACCGTCTTGACCTGCGCGGTCGCGCGCGAGCAACGCTGCTCCATAGGCACCCATACAGCCCGCGATATCGGGACGAATTACCTTGCGACCAGTAAGCTGTTCAAAGGCGCGCAAAGTAGCGTCACTCATAAAGGTGCCACCTTGTACCACCACGTAGCGCCCAATTTGGGAAAAGTCGCGCAGCTTAATAACCTTAAAGAGGGCGTTCTTAATAACCGAGTAGGAAAGCCCGGCAGCAATATCACCCACCGTAGCACCTTCCTTTTGTGCCTGCTTTACGCGCGAGTTCATAAACACGGTGCAGCGACTGCCCAAATCCACCGGTCGCTTGGCCTGGGTTGCTGCTGTGGCAAAATCCTGTACGCTCATATTCATCGAAACGGCAAAGCTCTCAATGAAGCTGCCACAGCCCGAAGAGCAGGCCTCATTCAGCATGATGTGCTCAATAACGCCGTCTTTTACCTGCAGACACTTCATGTCCTGGCCACCAATGTCCAAGATAAACTCGACATCAGGGATAAAGGCCTTAGCACCGCGCAGGTGAGCAACCGTTTCAATCTCGCCGGAATCTGCCTGCAAGGCTTCCACCAACATCGCCTCTCCGTAACCGGTGGTGGTAACGTGGCCTATGGTGCAGCTCTCGGGCAGGGTATCGTAGAGTTCATCCATAATGGTGCGTGCGGTTCCCAACACATCACCATCGTTGTTGCCATACCAGGTCCACAGCAACTGCCCATCTATGCCCACCACCGCAGCCTTCATCGTGGTAGAACCCGCATCAATGCCGATGAACACACGACCGGAGTAGCTCGCCAGATTACCCTTGGGCACTACCTCTGTGGCGTGGCGCTCCTTAAACTCAGCGTACTCACCCTCGGTGGCGAATAGCGCGGGCAGGCGTTCGACCTCAGAGCCCTGCGTGTCACCTAAGGCCTCAAGCGAGTGTATGACATCCTTAAAGGTAGTGCGCCTATCCTGCTCGCCGGCAAGTGCCGCGCCTGTCGCTACGAACAGGTGTGCATGCTCAGGAACAATACGGTGTTCCTCATCTAAGTCGAGCGTGAGGTAGAAGCGTTTGCGTAGCTCGGAGAGGTACTGTAAAGGCCCTCCCAAAAAGGCGACATGGCCACGAATGGGATGCCCACAGGCTAAGCCTGACACCGTTTGGGTAACAACCGACTGGAAAATAGAGGCTGCAATATCTGCCGGAGAAGCTCCCTCGTTTAACAGCGGCTGTACGTCGGACTTTGCAAATACACCACAACGCGAGGCGATTGGGTAGATATTAGTAGCTTTTTGCGCAAGCTCATTTAAGCCTGCAGCATCGGTGTGTAAGAGCGTTGCCATCTGATCGATAAACGCACCCGTGCCACCCGCACAGGTTCCGTTCATGCGTTGCTCGATGCCGTTATCGAAATAGATAATTTTGGCATCCTCGCCGCCCAACTCAATGGCGCAGTCTGTCTGCGGAATGAGTGTTTCGACCGCACGCTTGCTTGCCACAACCTCCTGAACAAACTCAAGGTTAAGCCACTGTGAGAGCAAAAGGCCGCCCGAGCCCGTAATCGTCACGCGCATAGGTACATCACCAAGCACCTCTTGGGCACGGCTGAAAAGTTCGCGAGCAGTTGCGCGTATGTCGGTGTGGTGGCGTAAGTAGTTGGCATATACGAGGTGAGCATCTTCGTCTATAACCGCTAGCTTTACGGTGGTAGATCCAACGTCTATGCCAAGGCGCAAGATGTGATCCTCAAGGTTGAGGTTTTTCGCTGGTCTGAGTTCTGCTTGTTCTGCTTCGAGCTGGTAGCGCTCTGTCATTGTTGTATGTCCTCCTCTAAGCGCAGCAAGGCTTCGCTGTACGCCGTGATATTCAAGTTGATGGGGATGCCATACAGATCGCCTGGTCGTACAAAGGCGAGCACCGTCATAATGCGTGCAATAACCTCCGTGGATTCCACCATGCCGCCAGATAGCCAGCGAATAAGCACGCCTACTTCGGCGCTGATAGCATAGGTGAGGTAGTAATCGAAAAAGCTTTGAGCGTGCTCATCAAGCCCGGTAAGGGCTCGCGGTGCCACAATGTCGTGGATGAGCTTCTTAATGTTTTCTGCAAAGCGCGCATCTCCCCCTTCACCCAAAAGTGCCTGGTAAAGTGCTCCATTTGCGCGGACGTAGTCCAAGAGCTCAACGGCGTGTGGCATCGGCTTATAGCTTGCCAATACTCCTGCAAACTGCACAATCCGTGCCTCGGCGATGCGGTGAATGTAGACGGCAAACTCCTCAAGGGCTTCTCGCTCAACCTGTGCAAGCAAAGCTCCCACATCACGAAAATGCGTGTAGAAGCTACGTCTTGTTATGCCTGCTCTGTTGGCAATGCCTGTTGCGGTAACGGCAGAAAGGTCGCCTGTTGCAAGTATTTCCTGAGCAAGCGCGTTACGCAGTGCGCGCTGGGTGCGCTGCGTACGGCGGTCTTGCCGGGGGAACGCTCCACTCTGAGCGGGTGCGTCCCGTCGAGAACAAACGCCATTTTGGATGGGCGTATCTTGCTGAGGGCATGTAGAACTGTGTTCTCGACCTGTCACGCACTGCCTCTTTTCCCACTCGCTCCATGAGCACTCAGGCGCGCTCGCGCCGGTAAAAACATCTTCTCTTGTGACTTATTGCACACTGTGAGAATTATTCCACGCATCGCCGCGCTTGCAAGATCCAACACATCACTTTCATGGAACCCTTACGACAGACAAACAAAAGTAAATTCCAACTTGCAGGTTATCTGTTATTTTGTGCGGCAGTTTGCCACCCACTGCTTCTTCAATAGCAAGCAAAAGTAAGCCAGATTAGCATTCCTGGCTCTGTGTGCGCTCTTTACATTTGATAAGGGCGGCGGCAAG
>CAYTTI010000015.1:9275-13083 GCA_964440675.1 uncultured Coriobacteriaceae bacterium | reverse complement strand
TTGCGGTGGTCGCGCTTCTTCGCCTCTTTAAGCATGCGCAAGTGCTCGTCGAGCTCGGCCTTGGTAGGAAATGCGGTGCCGTTTACGCGGATGAGCATTTTGTTGTCTTTATTCGCCTTCCAATAAGCGCCTGAAACGCCGGTGAGCTTAAAGGCTTTAAGCGCCTTGGTGTAGGTGACGTGTGGACCCACACACATATCGATGTATTCGCCCTGCTGGAAGAAGGTAATGCGCGCATCATCGGGCAGGTCGTCGATATGTTCAACCTTGTACCGCTCTCCACGCTCAGTCATAAGTGCCTTGGCTTCATCGCGGGCAAGCTCAAAGGTCTCAAACTTGAGATTCTCCTTGGTGATACGGCGCATTTCGTCTTCAATAGCAGGCAGATCATCTTCGGAAAGGGTCGCATCCCCCAAATCAACATCGTAGTAAAAGCCATTGTCAGTAGCAGGACCATAGGCAAAGTGAGCCTGTGGATAGAGACGTTTAATAGCCTGAGCCATCACATGGGCAGAGCTGTGACGCACCACTTCGCGCTCTTGTTCAGGAGCACACACCAAGACAGCACCCGTGTTATCAAGTATCTTCATGCGTAAAGCTTTCTCCTCGTTTATGCGCAATGGGAGTTCGCGCATAATGAAACACACGTAGCCACGCGTAGTGGAGTGCACGCGCAACGGAACACGTATACACCACCACACACAACATACGCAGTCCTCATCGCTGCGTAGCTTTTCTTTGTATCACACTTCAGGCCCGAAACAGGCCTCAATGGCGCGCGAGCTTCGTCAAACTCCGTCACTAACACGGTTATATGCAGGGGGAGTTTACGAGAGGATGATGCTCGCCAGCTGTATGCCACCCGAGCACTGGTACAATACCAAAATACGCAATTGGAGCCCGATATTGTATTGCGAGCTGGATACTGCATCGACTCCGACAAATGAAAGGAGTCGAAAGAGGGAACGATGAGTACGGTTCCAGCCCTTGCGATAACGCTTTTGGTCTTTTTTGTCCTGTTCTACCTCGGTTATCAGGAAAAACAGCGTAACGAGAAAAACATACGAAGTATTCCTATCCGGGTAAACGTTAACGGTATCCGGGGTAAGTCCACCGCAACTAGGTTGCTCACCGCAATCTTGCAGGAGGCCGGATATAAGGCGATGGGAAAAACCACCGGCTCTGCGGCGCGCATACTGTACTGGAACAGCAATACGGAAAAGGAAATCTTTCGTTCCCCCATTGGTGTAAGCATCAAGGAGCAAATTGAGGTTATCGATGAGGCTGCACAACTAGGCGCAGATGCACTGGTTTGCGAGTGCATGGCAGTGCGACCGGAGTACCAGAAGATTTTCCAGCACCAAATCCTCAAGTCTACTCTCACCATTATCGTTAACGTGCTCGAGGATCACCTGGATGACATGGGACCAACCACTAGGGAAATTGCCCTGGCGTTCGCGCAAACCATCCCGTATAACGGGCTCGCGGTTATCCCGGACTGTGAATTCACCCCCTTGCTCAAGGATGTGGCACGCAATCGGAATACGAAGGTCTACGTTCCGGACGAGTCGGAAATCTCACGGGAGTTTTTAGACTCCTTTGACTACATGCTATTTCCGCAAAACATCGCAGTTGCACTCGCCGCGTCGCGCGCTCTGGGTATTCCCGATGAGGTTGCCTACCGCGGCATGCTCAAAGCACGCCCGGATCCCGGAGCTGCACATGTTGAGCACGTGAAGAAAGGTGCGGTATTTGTTAACGCCTTTGCGGCCAACGAGCCGAGTACGAGTCTGAAAATATGGAACGCGGTCATGAGGATGGATCTGCCGTGGCAAGACCCCATCCTTGTAATGAACTGTCGTCCGGATCGCTTGGATCGAACCTGGCAGTTTATTAAGGACTTCTTCCCCTACATCCCTAACTGTACGCTTGTGGTGATGGGAAGCAGCGCTTCCGTTTGCAGCAGAGCATACGCCCAGGGAAAATTTAAGAACGTCCACGAATTCCAGTGCTTTGATGGCAATGATATTGCGCCGGTAATGGAGTACCTCGATGAAGTTATGGAGGGGCGCGTAATCTTTGGCATAGGAAATCTGCACGGGGGGGGTGAGGATTTCATAGAGGCGCTCATGGGCGACTCGAAGGCAGAGAAAACAGAAAAAACGCCGCTCGCCTTAGGCCCAGCCTCCTTGGAGGAAGGGGCTGCCCCACGTGAAGTACTCGCTCTGCCTGAGGCTTCCGAAGGATCCGAAGTTGTTGCTCTGCCTGAGGCTTCTGCATCGCCTGAGGCACTCGACGAGGACGAACAGCTTACATCACCAGAGGCTCCTGCATCGCCTGAGGCTTCTGAGAAGTCCGAAGCTGTTGCTCTACCTGAGGCTTCGCAGGAACACACTGAAAGCCTTGAGGATTTGACCCAGCCTTCCGCTCAGGCAGCCGTCGCACCCGAACAAGCTGCCGTCGAAGATGTTGAAGAAGATACTCAAGACGCAGACCAGCTTTCTGCTTGGGCGGCGTACCAAACAGACGTGGCGTACCAAACAGACCGGATACGGGGGGACATCCTCATAGCCGCTGAGTCCTATACCTTGGATGCAAAGCTGGCCGCCCGTGTGAAAAAAGCACAGGGATATGCAACAGGTGAGCGACGTCCCAAACTCTCCGTGGATAAAGACAACTTTGCAGACATCTTGGCAGTTTTTGCCGTACTATCCGGCCACACGGAGAACTATCCTCACGGGATCTTCTTGCCAACGCAAGAGGATACAGAGCTTTTGCGGAACCTATACTGGAGCATGACCCAGGTGTGGAACATGGCCCAGATAACAGATGCGGACGACGTAAGTGAGACCGTCATTTCTGTCCGCAGATTTTCCGCAGAAGAAGGAGCTAAGCTGCATGCTTTAACCGATGAGCAACGGGAGACGGCGCTTGTACTTGCCCAGCAGACAGACACCGTGGAGAGCATCGTAGAGCACAGTGTATTTGCCCATCTCAAGGAAGAAGAGCTCGCATGGGTTCTCTCCCAAATTCCGGAAGAACTTTTGGGGATGCGTCGAGCGGTACTGCTTGCAGCGCTATCTTTGGTAGACAAGGTTGAGTATTTCCCAGGCGGAAAGTCACTAACCTACGGCTGGGACAGCAACTGGGGAGAGTTTCGGATCGTACAGGATGAAAGTAGCGATGCCTACGGAATTGTCGAACCCCTCGGCTTAGACAGTTCCGGTTTTGTGAGCTGGGTCTTTGTAAATGCCTTTGGCTCCGATTGTTTCCCCGAACCAAAGACGCCCGAGCCATGGCTGGGTTCCGTCCCGGTGGATGTAGCAGATGCACTGCCAGGAGACTTGGTATGTTATGAAGCGCCGGCGCTCGCAGAACCAGCGCTCGATGAGCAACCGAAGCTCACGGAGCCAGCGCTTGGCGAGCAGCCAGTGCCTGATGGAACCGATGATACACGAGCGTCCAGACAGAACGTCCCCAAGCAGGACATCTCCCTAGGTATCGTTCTCACGGTATCCGAGGAAGGGCCAAAAACCGTAGTCCATTGTTCAAAAAACGGTGGCGTACAGATTTCTGAGACTTCTGAGGCGAAAAACTTCCTGTATGTGAGACGCCCTGCGCTCTACGCGAATCCCGCGCTCTATGCAAACCCTGCCGCAGAGAGCCGACCGGATAAGGCGAATGAGAGCCAGCAGGCAGAAGCTCAACCAGAAGAATACCAGCCGGAGGCGGTTCCAGCGCCAGGGGCGGTTCAAGTGTCAGAGACGGTTCCAGCGCCAGAAGGAGTTCAAGTATCAGATGCGGTTGC
>CAYTTI010000015.1:5805-9265 GCA_964440675.1 uncultured Coriobacteriaceae bacterium | reverse complement strand
AGGAAAAGCTAGACTCATAGCACGGAGGTAAAGAAGCTGTGGAAGCAACGTATTGTTACATCTCTCTTGTGGTGGGTTTAGCAATTAGCCTACTCATCTCGGAGTACTTTGGGATTAATCCGGGAGGAATGATTGTACCGGGATATCTTGCGCTGGTCTGCGACGATGTTGGCCAGATGTTGGTCATCTTTGGCGTATGCATGTTGGTGTACCTCATCGTTGAACATGTGCTGCCGCGTTTTATGATCCTGTTCGGGCGCCGTAAATTTGTGGTCACCCTCGTTGTCGGTGTTGTGATTAAGCTTGCACTAGAGATGCTTTATCCGGCACTCCCCTTTGCCGTTCTGGAGTTCCGAGGTATTGGCGTAGTAACGCCGGGACTCATTGCAAACTCTTGCGCAAAGCAGGGATTTCGCTACACCATCCCAGCGGTGCTGGCCGCTACCTATCTCACCTTTGAAATTATCACACTCATCTTTTTGCTCCTGTAGGAACAGGGAGACAGCATGCGGTTGTTTAACGTGTTTAACAAAGAACCGTTGAGCAGGAATTCGCTCAAGAAAGAGCCGTTGAGCAGGAGGTCGCTCAAGGAAACGCTGTTCAACAAAGAATCTAGTGGCCGTCACGCATATAGTGGCCGTCACATGAAGGATGACGTTCGAGCATCCGGAGGAATCAGAAAAAGCCCGGGACGTCATCTCGACATCTCTCAATTTCCCCGATGGAGGTGGCTGTTCGGGTCACGCAGCGCCTACGACAAAAGTACCTATTCTTTGGATTCCTACGCGCTGTTCGACTTAGAACACCTCATCGAGTTGCGCGGCCTTCCCCAGAAGAAGCAAAACCAGGCGAAATTTAGAACCGTTCAACGCCTTGCTTTGGTGTGGACAGTTCTTATTGCACAGGTCTTGCTTATAGCTGCCTGCTTCTTTTCCTTCGTGCCTGTTAACGCCCGAGCCTACACGGGAAATACCGGGAGTTCATCTGCCGTCGTTATGAACTTTGTGGGAGACGTCATGCTGGGAAGATACGTCATGGCTACCGGTGAATTGTCGGGTTATGACTCCTTGTTTTCCCATGTAGATGATTACTGGGATGCCGCAGACCTCGTGTTTGCTAACTTAGAAAACGCAGTGCTTCAGGATAATGTGTCTACATACGATGAGGCCGACAAGGATATCCACCTGTGGAGCAGCTACGAAGGTCTGGAGTCTGCGGTGGAGGCCGGCATAAACGTATGGGGATGTGCGAACAACCACAGTGCAGACTATGGGGAACGAGCCATCCAAGAGCTGACGGAATACTTCCAGACGGAAGATATCGCCTACTCAGGGGTCGGGGGATCCATAGAGGACGCTGCCCAATATACATGTATCGATCTAGACGGTCTCACGGTTGCCTTCATCTCTCTTGCGGACGCGGACATTTGCTTCGAGACGACCTTAGCCACCGATTCTCAAGGTGGTATCCTGTCCACAGCCTACGAGGACTACAGTCAACTGGTCTACGAGGCGGCACAAGAAGCAGACGTTACCGTGGTCTACATTCACTGGGGCGAGGAAAACGCAACATCCGTAAATGATAGTCAAACCAGGCTCGCACACCATCTCGCAGACGCAGGAGCGGATATCATCATTGGAAGTCATCCTCACGTGCTGCAAGATGTCGAGCTATACGGCGACAGCATCATTTTCTATAGCCTCGGAAACTTTCTCTTCGACCAAGGAAACACCTACGCCAGAGATTCCGTCATGGTGGAATACACAATGGAAGCGGACGGAAGCGGCGCTTTTCGCCTGTACACCGTACGCATTGATGACGGAGTGCCCTACGTAACCACGAGCTGGTTCTACCAGCAGCGAATCAACAGAACGCTTACCCGAAGTCTCTCAGAGGACAGCTACTACCTCGACGATGAAGGATTTATTGTGATCCCCTTTACTGTCCAAACTATCAATACCAACCAATAGTAGGAAGTCAGACGATGCAGACGATGAGAAAAAGGGTGATCGGGCTCGTCTTGTTTATGCTGTTGCTGTTTGGCATCCACATGTTTCTATTTGTGGGCTGGAGCCAGCTCGGTTCAGCAATAAGCAACAGCGACGCCTCTTCAAGCAACACGGTGAGCACCTCTTCGGGCCACGCAATTAGCACTTCCTCGGATCTAGCCACCGAGGTAGGGATGGAAATCCTGGAATCAGGCGGCAATGCGGTGGATGCCGCCATAGCCGTAGCCTATACGCTGGCGGTAGTAGAGCCATACGGCAGCGGTCTCGGAGGAAGCGGTGGTCTTCTCGTTTACGATAGCAATACCGGAGAGGCCGTGTTTTACGACTATCGGGCGGCCGCTGGCTATTCAGGCAGTGCGAGTAGCAGCGTAGGAATCCCGGGCTTTGTAGCTGGTATGGAGACTTTGCACAACGACTACGGGACACTGGATCTTGCAGACCTGCTAGAACCAGCCATATCCTACGCCGAGAACGGATTTACCATCAACTCCACCTTAAGCTATCGCTTAAGCTCGGGAAAGCTCTCGCAAGCGTATTCCTGGCTGTATCAGGAGGACGGTTCCCTCCTCGAAGAAGGGGATACCTTGGTACAAAGCGAACTCGCCGAGGTGCTCCGCGCCATCCAGTCAGAGGGAGCCGAGGTGTTCTACAGCGGTTGGATTGCAGAGGACATCGCCGCGAATACCTCCCTCACGATGGAAGATTTAGCGAGCTACGAAGTGTATACGGACAGCGCAGTGACAGGTTACTTTGAAGGCTATACCGTGTACAGCGCGAACGCTCCCTTCTCCGGAGTTACCCTCATCCAAATGCTAGAGATGGCAGACGAGCTGGATCTCGCAGACCCGGAGGAAGATCCTATAACCTACCTTGCCCAGCTTAAGCAGATTACCTCGCTTGCCTATGGCGACCGGTATTCAACCATCGGCGATCCGTCTTTGTACGACATCAACGAAGAAGAGCTCGTAAGCCAAAGTTACATCCTGGAACTCCTGGGTATGGAGTATGCCGAGGAAGACTACGACCTAGACGAAGAAAGCCCGGAAACTACCAGCTTTTCCATTATCGACTCCAGTGGCTTAGTGGTGGTCGCTACCAACACCCTAACCTCCTTCTGGGGATCGGGAATTGCAGTAGACGGCATTTTCTTAAACAATTCGCTGAGTAACTTTTCATCAAGCAGCATCAATGCCTACACAGCGGGAGCACGTCCGCGCACCTACACAGCTCCAACGGTTATTGTGGGAGACGATGGCTTTGTTATGGCAATAGGAACCCCCGGTGGCAACATCATTCCAAGCCGTCTGTTTAACGTCATCACAGACATCTTGAAGTTTGGCGAAGACCCTCAGGAGGCGGTAGACAAAACTGGAATCATTTATCGCAACGGTGTGTTAACCCTTGAGGAGGATGAGAGCGGGGGAACCTGGTTTGACCTCTCCGAGGTGACA
>CAYTTI010000015.1:0-5795 GCA_964440675.1 uncultured Coriobacteriaceae bacterium | reverse complement strand
GAAGCTGGTGGGGATCTGTTTCCCTCGTGGGATATTCAGAATCCGAGGGCTATTTCGCCGCCTACGACACCAGGCGAGGGGCTACGACAGCTGGGGTTCAGAATTAGGATTATAGCTGCGTTTGAGCTATCTGAGGATTAAGCCCAGCCTCTCGTAAAGCCTCAAGAATTTGCTGTTTGTGCGTCGCCCCAAAAGCCTCAACGGTAACCTTGAGTTCAACCGCAGCGTTACGGTTGGTTGAGACAAACTGGTTGTGATCGAGGCGTATAACGTTGCCATTCGCCTGGGCAATGGCTTGTGCAACCCGCACCAGCTCGCCCGGACGGTCGGGAAGCTGCACCGACAAAGTAAATACTCTATTCCTGCGCACCAGGCCGTGCTGCACCACCGAGCTCATGGTTATAACGTCCATGTTGCCGCCAGACAAAATGCACACCACGCGCTTATCTCTACAGTCCAGGTGCTGCAGCGCTGCAACGGTAAGAAGCCCTGAGTTCTCCACCACCATCTTGTGGTTTTCAACCATATCGAGAAAGGCATCGATAAGCTCATCGTCCGAAATGGTGATAACCCCATCCAGGTACTTTTGCAAGTACGGGAAGTTCTTATCGCCACAGGCAAGCACTGCCGTGCCATCGGCAATGGTATTGGCTGTAGGAAGCGTAACTACATGCCCCGCCTTAAGTGCCTCGCTTAAGCACGCCGCACCTTCGGGCTCTACGCCAATCACTCGAATGTTTGGCTTTAAGAGCTTGGCAAGGGTAACCACCCCGGTAGCAAGCCCGCCACCGCCAACGGGAACTAAAATGTAGTCAACCAAGGGCAAATCGCGCATGATCTCCATGGCAATGGTACCCTGGCCAGTGGCAACGCCAAGGTCGTTGAAAGGATGTACGAGGGTGTAGCCCTTTTCTTCTGCCAGCTCGAGCGCGTGTTCAAAGGCCTGATCGTACACATCACCATGCAATACAACCTCTGCACCCAGCGCACGGGTACGTTCAACCTTGAGGTAAGGTGTGGTTGCAGGCATAACAATAACAGCCTGGACGCCATACATCTTGGCGGCAGTCGCCACCCCTTGCGCATGATTGCCCGCAGAGGCAGTAACAAGACCCCGCGCTCGCTCTTCGGCGCTCAGGGTAGAAATCTTGTAGTAAGCACCACGAATTTTGTAGGCACCCGTACGTTGGAGATTCTCTGGCTTAAGGTAGACACGATTACCCGTTTGCCCGCTGAAATATGGGCTCTGAATGAGCTTGGTTTCCAGTATGACTTCCCTTACGCGCTCTTCTGCCTCTTCAAAGGCATCTAAGGTCAGCATTTCAGCCATGCAGTGAATCCCCTCGAAGTTTTCCCGCAATGATCGTCAAGCGACAGGCGACCGCCTCAACCAGTGCGCCTTGCCGCTCGAAACTCTGCTCTCAGCGATGTGCGTTCCCACCTAAGCGATGTGCGTCCTGCAGTACGGGCAAACCTTCCAGTCTGCATTTAAGGGACGGTGACAGGTTGGGCACACATTGCGCACCTGTGTATTGCAGATGGGACACACAATAAAGTCGCGGTCGATGGGGGTTCCACACTTCGGGCAGATGCCGTAGTGAGACAGCTGATGCTCGCGCAGGGCAATATCGAGATCCTGTTCCTCACGATCGACCAAGTAGGAGCTTGGACGCAAGATAACATAGGCAAGCAGACCAATGGCAGGAATAACCGATACAACTGCCCACAGCCACCAAGGCTCAGCACCTCGACGCTGAGCATCACGAATAACATAGACGATTGAAAGCACGTACAGAATAACGAGGTACACAACGAATAGATAGAGCACCATACGTACTTCGGGGGTAATAAGCTCGCCAATTAGATCGGACATGCGTTGCCATCCTCCTTACCACGCTGGGCTACACCAACGCATTACCTCGCTGGGCTATACCAACGCATCAAACACATTTCATACGATTCTACCAGGGAATCCTACCTCAGCAAGGCCATTAACTCACCCACTAAGGTTACAGAACCACAGGCTATATACGATTCGCCATCCAAGACCTGCATAGCATGTGCAACTGAGCGGGTGACAGCGTACGGTGTATATCCTATCCGTTCAAACTCACGAGCGAGTTCCTGTGCACACAAAGCGCGGTCCGACGCAGTTTGAGTAACGACAATCTCATCAAACTCAGGAGCCAGAAGCCCCACCATAGCTCGGTAATCCTTGTCGGCAAGCACAGCGAGCAGAAGCTTGGGACGATGCTGTTTGTGAGGCCAGCGCTCTGCCACGGTTGCGAGAAAGGCTGCTATACCCTGAGGGTTATGCGATACATCGACGATAACGAGGGGGTCCTCGCTCACACACTGAAAGCGCCCGGGAAGCGGACAGCTTACCACTGCCTGCTGTATCTGAGCAAGCGGAAGTACAGCATCAAGCGAAAGTGCAGCATTCAGGTAGCTCTCACATATGCGGCGAGCCAGCGCTATATTTTCCGCCTGCCACACAGGACGCCCCGCAAGCAGCGGCAGGCAGGCTCTCACCTGCTTCTCATCAACAATGCAGGGTGTCACACCAACACCACAACAGCGCGCATCAAACACAGCGCGTACTGCCTCATCGCCTTGCGTGCCGAAACCCAACACACAGCGTACACCCTGTCGAATAACTCCCGCTTTCTCATGGGCAATTGCTTCCCGCGTCTCACCCAACACACTCGTATGATCGAGGTCGATACCCGTAATCGCTGCCACCTGGGGTAGCACGGCAGTGGTAGGATCCCATCTGCCACCCATACCTACTTCGAGCACAACAACATCACAGCCCCGCTGGGTAAACACCCATATGGCTGCTACCGTGAGCAGGGCAAACTCGGTGACATCGTAGGGCGTAAGGCCTCGTCTACTTCGTGCGCTATTAACGGCATCACGGGCACCAATAGACTGTTCAATGCCAGCTGCAAAGAGCTCCTGAGAGCACGGCACACCATCTATCTCGATACGCTCGGTATAGCTCACTAAGTGAGGTGACGTAAAAACGCCGCACGAAAATCCTCGGGAGGGCAATACGCGAGGTAGACGACTTGCCGTTGGTTCCTGCTACCTGAATGACATCGTAGGGTGGGCGCTCAAGCCCAAGGTAGGCCAGCATGTCAACCGTAGCCTCAAGCTTAGGATTAAGTCCACGTTGAGGAATGCTCGCAAGCAGTTCTACACAGGCAGCATAGCTAAGATTCATAGCTGCCTTCTCAAAGCATGTAGCTGCACGGCCTTACTCGGCAGCATCTGCCGGCACCCACTCAATAGCGCCTGCGAGCGCTCGTTCGGCAGCAGTCACCACATGGCTTGCCAAAATAGCGTTAGTAAGCGAGCCTACACCGCCCGGAACAGGCGTGATGGCACGAACGATGGGAGCAACCTCATCGAAGGCAACATCTCCTACAAGCTTACCCTGAGCCTCATTCCAGTTAATGCCTACGTCGATAACCGTTTGCTCGGGGTGCACGCAGGAGGCATCGACCGTACCAATGTGGCCAGCACACACGACAAGGATATCGGCCTGGCGACAAACCGACGGAAGGTCGCGTGTGCGGGTATGGCACATCGTAACCGTAGCATTGCGTGCCTGCAGCATGATTGACACGGGCTTGCCCACCACCAGTGAGCGCCCAACAACGCATACCTGAGCCCCTTCGAGTTCAATCTGCGAGCGCTCCAGGAGCTCCACACAGGCCTCTGCCGTACAAGGAGCAAAACCGGTATCCTCGCATGCAAAGACACCGTAGAGCGACTCATGAGTTGAGCAGTCTACATCCTTTTTGGGCAACAAGGCCTCACAGGCCTCACGCTCGTTGAGCTGCCCCGGTAAAGGACGAAACATCAAGCAGCCATGTAGAGCGGTGTCGTTATTCACCTGCTCAATAACTTCGAGAAGCTCCTGTTGGGTACAGTCCTCAGGCAATATGAATTGACGGGTTTCAATGCCAGCTTTGGCACAACGGTTTAGTGCACCACGCTCGTAAGCAAGGTCGTCTTCTCGCTCACCCACACGCACAAGCGCGAGGCAAGGACGTATGTCGTGTGCTTTCAGCGCCTCAACACGCTGCGTAAGCTCGCTGGTAATCTGCGCTGCAATGGGTCCACCTTTAAGTACACGCGTCATGTCTACTCCCTCCCCCGAATCTACTCCGTCCTCCGCATTTACTCCGTTCCCTTGATTTACTCTGTCCCCCGGATTTCAAGATCCACACACTCCGCGAGGGCATCTGCACGCGGTGCCCAGGTATTCAGCAAGTCGTCACACAAAGCCTCGATTTCTTGAGCACGCGGAGCAGCAGGAACAGAACGTGTGTTAACAAGCACATTGAGAGCAGCACTGCGCAAAGCTGCAGCGCAGAGGAAGGCTCCACAACCCACATCGGAAAGCAGCATGCGCGATCCTTTTTCGTATGTTTCCTCTAAGAGGTCTACGGCCTCAGCGCAGGCCTGCATGATTGCAAGGGGGGCTTCTGCAGCCTTCAAGGTTGCCTGCTCGATGGTTGGTACACGCTGAGGGTCATCCTTAGGCATAGCATAGGCTTGGGAAAGCGGATAAAAGGCCTGGGCATCTTCGTTCACCAATGCAATGAGGCGCTCACGCAAAGCCTCAGCGGCATCAAGCAGGCGCTGTAGGTCTTCTTCGTATGCAGCGTAACGCTTTTTCCCCACGGTAAAATTTGCCACCATCGAGGCAAGGGCGATCCCTAAGGCTCCTACATACGCGGCAGCGCCACCACCACCCGGAACAGATTCCTTTGCAGCCAATACCTCGGCAAAGTCATGTAAGCTCTTGTCGGTAAGCGAAGTATCCATAACTTCCAAATCGCCTCTTTTCCTTACAGCCCCAATCGGTAAAATCCCTGCACAGCTGTTCAACCTGCACAGCTGCTCAAACTCAACAGGCAGGCTCCCTGCACAACTGTCCAGCTTGCATAACTGTTCAACCTAAATCGGCAAGCTGCCTGCGCAACTGTTCAATACTCCGCTCGAGCTCTTTGGCGCGCTCGCGCTTTGCCTCTACAACATCTGGAGCAGCGTTCGCCAAAAAGCCTGCATTAGCGAGGGTTTTCTCGGCACTTGCAAGGTCTTTTTCGGCCTTGGCACATGCTTTGGCAAGGCGTGCGCGCTCGGCATCAAAATCGACCAAATCCCCCAGCACCACATACGCTTCAAAGGCAGGATCGCTGAGCGCGACCGAGTTGGCAGGACGCTTGAGCTCAGGTGCCACCGTAAGCTTCTCAACGAAACCCACCGAGCGAATGAAATCCTGTTGAACAGCAAAGGCGGCCTCAACATCCTGAGCGGAAGCGACAACATACACCTCGAACTGTGTGCGCGGAGACAGCCGGTAGCGCGCCCGTGTGGAACGCAGCCCTGCAACGAGTCGTCGTGCACAGTCGAACTCGGCTTCCGCCGCATCGTCGATAAAGCACGCAAGTAGTTCAGGCTCGGGCCAGGCTGCCTGCATCAGGAGGCGATTTGCGTGCTCCTGCATATCGGACACCGCATGTTCCTGCGTAGGCAAGCATCCCGCGTGTTCCTGCGCGTCGGGAGCCATGTGCTCCTGCATATCGGACACCGCATGCTCCTGCATATCGAGCCCGCTCACTGGAAGCCTGTTCCAAATGTACTCAGTTACAAAGGGAATAACGGGGTGCAACAAGCGCAACGAGCAATCCAGAACGTACATGAGGTTGCGCTGCGCCTGTAGACGCTGCTCGATATTGCTGCCATTCAGGCGGCTTTTGCACAGCTCAATGTACCAGTCA
>CAYTTI010000014.1:0-14228 GCA_964440675.1 uncultured Coriobacteriaceae bacterium | reverse complement strand
CAACATGGCCGTACCAGGGGATGCGACCCATCTCTTACGCCTGCCCTTTGCCTATGCGCGCAGCAACACGCATGAGGGCAGCGTGGAGCTCCTGTACAGCCTTGTCGGTGAGGGCACGAAGCGTTTGAGTGAGCTCACGTTGGGAGATACGACCACCTGCATTGGGCCGTTAGGTAATGGCTGGGATTTGAGCACCACCTCAGGACGCTTACTGTTGGTTGCAGGCGGAGCTGGTCTTGCCCCTATCATTTCGGCATTCGAGCTGTTGTGCGAGCAAGTTCATACGTCATGTGACGTAGTTCTCGCCGCAAAAAGTGCGCGCTATCTGGTGAGCTCAGAGCTTGCGACACTTCAAGCCAAGCTTGCAGGCGTTGCAGGTGAGCTACTCGTGACGACCGATGACGGCAGCTTTGGTGTGGCTGGCTTTGCTTCGTATGGTGCAGAAATACTGCTTGCACAACATAACTACACGTCCGTGCTTACCTGCGGTCCACAGCCAATGATGCAGGCTGTGGCAGAGCTGGCATATACACACAAAATCCCGTGTCAGGTATCGCTTGAGCGCATGATGGGTTGTGGTTTTGGGGCGTGTAGTTGCTGCTCTGTCGACCTAGTTGATGGAACTCGGGTCGCGTGCTGCACAGAAGGTCCTGTATTTAATGCTGGGGAGGTGCGCTGGTAGTGTCTGTGTCTATGGAGGTAAATCTCGGCGGACTACCGATGCAAAACCCCATCTGTACGGCTTCGGGTACCTTTGGCTATGGCGTTCAATTTTCGGGCTTTTATGACCTCACACATCTCGGTGCTATTACCTGTAAGGGTGTCGCTGCCAAGCCGTGGAAGGGCAATCCAACGCCTCGAATATGTGAAGTTACCTCGGGCGTTATGAACTCTGTGGGTTTGGAGAACCCGGGGGTAGCACGCTTTGTTGAACAGTACGGAGACTATTTACAAGGCGTAGCGGCTCAGGGCTGTCGTGTTATCGTGCAGGCGGCAGGACATTCCATCGCAGAGCTCGTTGACGCGGTTGATATGTATAACGACCTAGCTCCCTGGGTCGATGCTATCGAGCTTAATGTGAGCTGTCCCAATCTCGAGCGTGGCGGAAAGCTCTTAGGGGCTACCCCGCACGATCTGGAGGAAATTCTTCGGAGTGTCCGCCCTCGGGTAACCAAGCCACTGTTCGTGAAAATGGCTCCCGTAAACATTGCTGAGTGTGCGCGTGCGGCGGAGGCAGGGGGTGCCGATGCCCTGTCTCTCATCAATACCATCTCGGGCATGGCCATAGACATACATACGCGCAAGAGCAAGCTGGGGATGCCTACAGGAGGCGTGTCGGGGCCTGCCATCCATCCCATTGCGGTTCGTATGGTGTGGGAGGCAGCACAGGCGGTCTCCATTCCTATCAATGGCATGGGTGGCGTTGAGAGTGTCCAAGACGCTGCGGAAATGATTCTTGCCGGTGCCACTGCAGTTACGGTTGGCACGGCTAACCTGTACAATCCCACGTGCGCCTTTGATTTGGTGGACGGCCTCGCTGCATGGGTAGCCGAACAAGGTGCTACGAGCGTGTGTGAGCTGATTGGAGCCTTTGAATGTTAGTTGCTTTTGACCGCACAGCTGCTGACCGCATAGCTGTTGCCCTGGATTGTTCCGAGCAAGACGCACTTGATCTTGCGCGCAAGTTGCAGGGGCATGCGCACTGGGTCAAGGTTGGGATGACGCTCTATTATGCGACAGGTCCATCGATTATTACTGCCTTACACAAGCTGGGCATGCGGGTGTTTCTCGACCTCAAGCTCCACGACATTCCGCATCAGGTAGAAGGTGCGGCGCACAGCGCGGCTCGAGTTGGCGCAGATCTACTCACGATACACGCCCTTGGTGGCGCTCAGATGATTACTGCCGCGCGTCAAGGTATAGAGCGAGCACATATGCCTGTTCCAACCAAGTTGCTTGCTGTCACCATGCTTACCAGCACGTCTTCTGCACACATGCAGGAGCTGGGGATAGACCGCCCTCTAGAAGATGAGGTGGCGCATCTCGCACAGCTTGCATGCGGTGCTGGAGCAGATGGTATTGTGTGTTCGCCACGAGAAGCAAGGCGTATGAGAAGTCTTCTCGGCAGCCGGCCTATGCTCGTATGTCCTGGTATACGACCTGCTGGCAGCCCTGCCGACGATCAAGCACGCACTGCAACACCCCAACAGGCGCTAAAAGATGGTGCAACGCTTTTAGTGGTCGGTCGACCTATCACACAGGCAGCAGATCCTGTAGCGGCCTTTCATAGCATTCGACGAGATATGGCGTGTATTTATGAATAGATTCAGTAGGTAATTGTTGCAGGTACACGCCCCTCTTGCTTGTATAATCGATATTCGCTAGATTAACGCACTCGTTTGATTTTTATCAAATTATCGAGATAACGAACTGTCTAACAATTGGAGGAACTATGGCACTCCCTGAGCTAACCGACGAGCAACGTAAGCAGGCGCTCGAGAAGGCTGCAGCAGCGCGTCACGCCCGTGCTGAGCTGCGCGAAAATATCAAGAACGGCAAGGTGAGTGTCGCTGAGGTTCTTGAGTCTGACGATCCTATTGCCCAGCGCCTGAAGGTTTCTGCCCTTATCGAGTCGCTTCCAGGCTATGGCAAGGTGAAGGCCGCCAAAATCATGAACGAGCTCGGTATTTCTGCTACTCGTCGTGTGAGGGGTCTTGGCTCCCGTCAGCGTACGCACTTGCTTGAGGCTCTCACAAAGTAAGTGGCTTATCAATCGCACTCTCACCAATCGCAGCTTTTTGTAATTTCTGGACCGTCAGGAGCAGGTAAAGGGACGCTCATTGGCCGTGTTGTGCAGAGCTGTCCCCACCTTAGGCTGGCGGTCTCTGCTACGACACGTAGGCCTCGACAGGGAGAAGTTGACGGGGTGTCGTATTACTTCCTTAGCGACGAGGAATTCTCCGCCCATATCGAACAGGGGGACTTCCTCGAGTGGGCAGAGGTTCACAGTTACCGCTACGGAACGCTGCTCAGCGAGGTGGAAACGAGCTTTCAGGATCATTCCTCCTTGCTGCTCGAGCTGGATGTTCAAGGTGCTCTACATGTTCGTGATGTCTTTCCCGATGCGGTGCTTATCTTTATTGAGCCTCCGTCATTTGATGAGCTGGCGCGGCGCTTGCGCACGCGTGCAACTGAGAGCACAGCTTCTATTACAAAGCGTCTGCAAGCAGCTCGGTGTGAGCTTGAGGCAGCGGTATACTACGACGTACGCATTGTGAACGACGATATTGAACGCGCATCTCAGGAATTGCTCGACGTGATACAAGATTCGATACGATGAGGTGGATGTAAGCTATGGCAATTACAGAACCGCAAATTGATGATCTCCTTGATAAGACAGAACATAACCCCTTTTTGCTGTGTTCCATCACTTCAAAACGTGCATGTGACATCAACAACATGTTGAGAAGCCAGCATCTGCGTGTTACTGCCGTGCAGGAAATAGACGATATTACAACCATTGTCTCCGGTGAGGATCCTATCTCTATTGCGTTGGAAGAGATTGAGGCGGGCACCTTGAGCTTTGTTGCTGATGAGTTTGATGACGCACTTGCAAACCCTGATAAGCACCAAAGCTAAACATGGGCTCCTATGTCTGTTTGGTTCACTATCACGAGCTTGGGCTCAAGGGTAAAAATCGCTCGGTTTTTGAAAACCGTCTCGTAAGCAATATTCGTCATGCCCTGAAAGCTCAGCCAGTCGGTGCGGTGCGTCGTATTTCGGGTCGTATTCTCGTGCCTGTTGAAGACGATAGTGCTGTTTCGGCGCTTGTTGAAGCCATACGGCAAATTCCCGGTGTTGCACGGGTTTCAACAGCTATTCGTTGTCCGCGCGAGCCTGATGCTTACGCTGAGGCTGCCTTGCGCGTATTAGGTGAAGCAGCCCCCTTTGAATCGTTTAAGGTGCATGCCCATAAGGCACATACCGATTTCCCCTTGCATACCCTCGATATAAACCGTGAGGTTGGGGCGGTGCTCTGTCGTGCATATCCGGATAAAACGGTTAAGATGCACCATCCGGATGTGGTGGTTCATGTCCTGATTGTTGAGGGGTGGGCCTACGTATATGCAGCCTCTGTTCCTGGTGTAGGTGGTTTGCCGGTAGGAACTGCTGGTAAGGTTGTGTCTCTTCTTTCAAGCGGTATCGATTCGCCCGTTGCGACCTGGCAGATCGGCAAACGCGGCGCAACGGTTGTTGGCCTGCATTTTTCAGGTCGTCCCATGACTGCTGACACGAGCGAATATCTCACCCAGGACATCGTAGATGCGCTTGCACCTTCTGGGGTCGTGGGCAGGCTGTATGTGGTGCCCTTTGGAGCCTGTCAGCGTACCATCTCGATTGAGGCTCCGCAGAATCTGCGCGTGATTATGTACCGACGTATCATGTTTGCCGTGGCAGAGCGTCTAGCGGCAATTGAGGGTGCCAAGGCTCTGGTAACAGGGGAGTCAGTAGGGCAGGTTGCCTCACAAACACTCGATAACATGGCTGCCACCAACGATGCGGTAACCATTCCCATACTTCGCCCACTTGCAGGCACGGACAAGCAGGACATCATTGTTCAGGCACAGAAGCTGGGCACCTATGAAATCTCGAGCCAGACAGCACCTGATTGCTGTACCTTATTTATGCCACGTCGTCCCGAAACACACGCAAAGCTTGATGAGGTGCGTCGTGCGTGGAGCCAGCTCGACTACGAGTCCATGATTGATGAGCTGATGAGTCAGCTGGAATATGTAGATTTTGACCAGTGTTCATCGTATAGGCCGCCCCATTCCCTGCGCGCGCGTCATAGGGAATTAGCACCTGCATACGGGCAGATACGTACACCTTAGTACCCTGCGTATAAGCAAAATACACACACGTTGAGTACCGGCATCCTCGTGGCGCAGTGTCGTACTTTGTAAGATAGTTGTCCAAAACTCGATAGTAGGCTACTGCATTCCGTTGGGTTCTCAGCGCCTCACTCCTTGTTCTCGGTGATGATACATGCGAGAAGGAGGATGCTATGGCTCAATTATCATCTGCAAAAAGCGTGCGCCTCACCAAGTTTGGGCTGCGCTTGAACAAAAAAGTTGCTGTTGTTTGTGTTGCTGTTGTTGTTCTCGCCACACTGGTAGGTGGGATATGGTTGACCCAGCGATCTGGTCAGCTTATCGAGCGCGCAGATACTGAGGCGGCAGAAGAAACTGCCGCGACAGAAGCAGCCGCCGTGACGGAAGCAGCCGATGAGAGTGCGACTACCGAAGGCGTAAGCTCCCTATGTGTTGTCCATGTTGACGGTGCTGTGCTCACTCCTGGTGTGTATCGCTTGCAAGGCACCGACCTACGTTTGCAAGATGCAGTAGATGCTGCAGGTGGTCTGCTAACAGATGCCGATACTACCTCGGTGAATCTTGCTGCCCTTTTAGAGGATGGGGCAAAGGTTTATATCCCATACGAGGGAGAAGTAGTTGATACCTCGACCGTAACCGCTGGTCAGTCTACCTCATCGACTACTGACACCTCTTCCGAGTCCTCACTCATCAACATCAACACGGCAACGGCAAGCGAGCTCGAAGAGCTACCAGGTGTTGGTCCTGCAACTGCTGAGGCAATTATCCAAGATCGTGAACAAAACGGTCCCTTTTCGAGTCCTGAGGACATTATGCGCGTAAGCGGGATTGGAGAGAAAAAGTACGCCAAGATGGAGGGTCTAATTTGTGTATGAAGTGTATGAAGCGAGCGGGGTTGTATCAGTACCACTAACACCGCCGATACCACCGGCACCACCACCTCGTCCCCTCATTCCTGCAACACTCTACGTGCTGCTTGCAATTATCGGAGTCGAATACCTTTTACTCTCTACTAACGAAGCTCCTGTAGCACTGCCTTTGATATGTGTTGTAGTCATAGTGCTTGTGGTAGTCGGTACGCACTCTATAGGCAAAGAGATCCCATGGATTGTTGTGGTTGTTCTTGGTGCTATGTGCTGCGCTTGGCTTGCGTCTGCTTTGTTTTTACGTATACAAGAGCAAGCGATCGCATATTTAAGTTCGACTTCCATTGCGAACTGTGAGTTCATCACCATTGGGGATGCGAGTGAGGGGAGCTACACCTGGCAAGTCCTTGCAGAGGCCTACGTTGATGATGTGTACGTTGGTGACGTGTGGCTCAAGAGCTATGAGGCTCTGGATAGAGGTGTGACAGTAAGCGGAATAGGACGCTTTAGCGCGTATACCACAGGTGACTGGGCTGCCTCGATGCGTCGGCGTGGCATATATGGGAGCGTCCAGCTAAGCTCCATTACCGTACAAAACCCAGAAGTAGGTTTGCGAGGTAGTGTTGTTAGACTCAGATCCTTCTTGCTCGACATTGTTGACCCCATGTCGTCTGCTGAACGTGCACTATTAGCAGGACTTGTGTGCGGATATACTCCCGCCGCTGATGAATGGGGAATCACAGACTCCTTCTCCATTTGTGGGGCAGCTCACTTGGTTGCGGTATCAGGAGGCCACCTCACACTGGTGGCATCTGCTGTGAGTAGCATCCTTTTCCGGCTCAAGCTTTCACGCGGAGTAAGCATCATAGCTCTCATACTGCTCACCGGATTGTTTGTCCTCTTTTGCGGAGCTCCGCTGTCTGCGGTGCGCTCTTGGATTATGTGCCTTGTGTCCTATGGAGCTGTGTTTGCTGGAAGACGTGAACACGCACTCTCATCGCTCTGCCTTGTAGGCTGTGTTATGTACGTAATGCGGCCGAAGTATGTTGGAGATGTCGGCTTAGCACTCTCCATTGCGTCTCTTATAGGTCTCACCTTACTCGGTGAGTATGCAGCCTATGCAAGCTCGGTCGTAATTGGTGCAAACAAGATGCATGGCACACAAACACGCCTCAAGAAAAAGTTCACCCGCTCCATAGATTCAATAGCTCAAACCATGTCCTCTTGTGCAGTTGCACAAATCAGTACAGCCCCCATTGTCATCCCGTTGTTTTCACGACTCTCACTTATTGCACCTCTGGCAAATGTGGTGTTGACTCCCATACTGAACCTTGGCATCGGTGCTGGCATGTTCTCGGTGCTGCTGTGCTGGGTTCCGCATGTGGGAAGCATCCTGCTTGCCCTCTGCGATATCTGCCTGTACCCAGCACTCATATGTGTTGAGGTATGTGCAGCTGTGCCATGGGCCTCAATAGTCCTTACTACTCCTGGGTGGATATGCTGGCTTGTAGTTATCAGCGGGATACTTTTGGTGCTTGTGCTGTGGCCTACGCTTACGAGGAAACGTATGCTGCGCGTCGTACTACCGCTTATCCTGTTCGCGGCAGTGATATTCGTTCGGGCGCGCTACTTCGCACCGGCGCGTATTGTCGTACTCGATGTCGGCCAAGGAGATGCCATTCTTATTCAGGATGGTGCCTACGCCGTTCTGGTTGATACCGGTCCTGATGACACACTCCTTGAAGCGCTTGCACAAGAACAGGTGTTTCACCTCGATGCGGTTATTCTTACGCATATGCACGACGATCACTACGGTGGCGTCGAGTCGCTCGTTGGTTCTGTAGGGGTGGACCAAGTTTTCTTGGGAGCAGGGGTTGTGGGCAATGAAACAGATGAGCTCAAGACCGCCATAACCAAGCTCGTGGGCGACCGTGTTGAAGAGATTGCATATGGCGATACGGTTCATGTGGGCAATTTTGAACTCACCTGCCTGTCTCCCGTTGAGGCGCGTGATGGCTCCGAAAACGAGGATTCACTGGTGCTGGAAATCGTGTACGAACAGCATGGAACAACGCTTAGCGGTCTGCTTACGGGTGATGCTGAGTCGGATGTCCTTGCTGCGATTGAGCTACGGGATGGCTTGCATGACATCGATTTTCTTAAGGTTGGTCATCATGGCGCTGAGGCTTCTATTACCTCTCAGCAAGCAGAGCTGCTCATGCCCGAGCTCAGTGTTGCCAGTGCTGGTGAGAATAACTCTTATGGACACCCCACCACTACCTGCGTAGAGGTATTGCAGAATGTAGGCTCGGAGTTTATGTGTACGATAGATTATGGAAATGTAGAGATTGTTCCTGCTGCGTATGGAGTAGTCGTGCGTACCTCCAACGGCATGTAGTACGAGGGGCGAAGGTAATGGCAAAAAGTACGAATTTACTGCGCGCATACCTCATTGTCGGAGCAGATGCGCTTAAACGGGATACTGCTCTCAGCCGCCTCAAGGGCTACCTTGACGATGTCTGCAAGGATTTTAACCTCGATGAGCGCGACGCGAGCTCTATTAAGGAGCCAGAGGATCTTATCAGCACGGTATCAACCATGCCCTTTATGAGTCCCTTTCGCCTCGTTATTATCCGTAATGCTGCTCAACTTACGCGCCCTGTCTCAGAAGCGATTGTTTCCTATCTTGCCTCACCCAATCCGTCGACTGTTTTGTGCTTAGAGGCAGAGAAGCTTGCTAAAAACACCCGCTTGTACAAGGCAATACAAGGTCAAGGTGCCAAAGCTGTTATTAGCTGCAATTTGCCTAAGCGCTCAGAGCTTCCTAAATATGTACAGCGCCTTGCTCAAGCGCATAAGCTTAGGCTTGATAGGGACGCCGCAGACGAACTCATTGTCCGTGTGGGTGATGCAACGGTTCAGCTTGATAATCAATTACGTTCTCTGAAAGCTCAGCTTGGCGAAGTCGTTCACGTGCACCTTGAAGATGTACAGAACTATGTGCCTCAAATCGCAGAAATCAGTCCCTGGGTTTTTTTGGATGCATTAAGCAGGCGCAACGCAACACAGGCACTTCGCATGTATCGACGCATGCAGGATCCAAGCTCTGTATTTCTTTGTTCGATTATGCATACCCGTGTGCGTGAGCTTATTTGCGCAAAAGCACTGGACGAACGCGGAAATCCGTATCAGCTAGCAGGGGAACTAGGCAAGCAGGACTGGCAGGTTAAACACTACATCGACTGGTCACGTCGCTTTACCATGCGAGAACTTACCGACTTGCTGCGCGAGGGATGCAAGCTCTCACGCGCGATACGTAGCTCACAAGACCACGAGTCGGCGTTCCTCACCTACATTTTGAAGTTTTCTGGGTAGTGTCGAAGCGTTACGGTAGGCAGCGTCGGACTGTTACGGTAGATAGTGCCTAGCCAAGTAGCACAGCCGCGTAGTCACACAAGATAGCGTCTAGCCAAGTAGCGCAGCCGCCTAGCCATACAGCCGTGCTAGCACACCGCGTAGTTACTATGGCTGCATAGCTAGGCGGCCATACAGAGCTACACGGCAGTGTTAGCGAGTTTTTGCACGCCGCTCTTACGCTTTGCAGCTTGATTCTTGTGAATGATGCCCTTAGAAGCAGCCTTGTCCAGGAGGCGACATGCCTTTTGAGCTGCTGTCAGCGCAGCAGAACGATCTCCAGCTTCAACAGCGGTGCGCACCGCCTTAACCGAAGTCTTAAGCTCAGAGCGAACAGCCTTATTACGCGCGCGTGCCTTCTCGTTTGTTTTGATGCGCTTTTTCTGGGACTTGATATTAGCCACGTACAGATCCTTTCAAATACATCCCTCACTGGTTTGGGTGTACAACATGGTGAGTTCAACGCGGAAAGTATAGCATGATGCCTTCAAGATGGGATACTATTCTCATCATGACAGCTACTGACACTACACATATTAGAAACTTCTCCGTGATAGCTCACATCGATCACGGCAAGTCAACCATTTCGGATCGCATTCTGGAGCTTACCCATACCGTAGAAGAGCGCGAGATGGAAGACCAGCTGCTTGATACCATGGATATCGAGCGTGAGCGCGGTATTACCATAAAATCGAATGCGGTTCGTGTCTCCTACGATGCCGATGACGGAACGACCTACGAACTCAATTTGATTGATACTCCCGGGCACGTTGACTTTTCGTATGAGGTTTCACGCTCGCTTGCTGCCTGTGAAGGAGCAATACTTGTTGTTGATGCAACCCAGGGAGTTGAGGCACAAACCGTATCGAACGCCTTGCTTGCCATGAATGCAGACCTAGAGATTGTGCCTGCTATCAACAAAATCGATCTGCCCTCAGCCGATCCCGAGCGCATCAAGGCGGAGATTGAGGATGTTTTAGCACTACCAGCTGACGATGCGGTATGCGTATCGGGCAAGACTGGTGAGGGTATACACGACTTGCTTGAGGCAATCGTTCGTCTTGTTCCCGCTCCCGAAGGCGACCTTCGAGCACCCTTGAAAGCCTTGATTCTCGATTCGTATTTTGATCCCTACCGTGGGGTTGTTGCCTTGGTGCGTATTTTTGACGGGGCAGTTGCCAAGGGCGAGCGCGCCTGCTTTATGGCAGGGGGTGAGAGCTTCTTGGTTGAGGAAGTAGGGGTATATTGCCCTCATCAAAGTCCGGTAGCAAAGCTAAGTGTTGGCGATGTGGGCTACGTAGTGACTGGCCTTAAGGATACCTCGCTGGTGCGTACCGGCGATACCATTACGTCCTGCGCGCGTCCTTGTGCACAGGCCTGTGCGGGGTATCGTGAGGCAAAGCCCATGGTATTTGCCGGTATGTTTCCGCTTGACAACGAGCGCTACGAGGATTTGCGTGAAGCCTTGGAAAAGCTCAAACTCAACGATCCGGCAATTACCTGGACACCAGAGGTGAGCGTGGCTCTTGGTTTTGGCTTTCGCGTAGGATTTCTCGGCTTGCTCCATATGGAGGTTGTCAAGGAGCGTCTCGAGCGTGAGTTCGACCTCGATTTAATTGCAACAAGTCCCTCAGTGGACTATCACGTGTACCTTACCGATGGTGAGCTCTGTGAAGTACACAGCCCTCAGGATCTGCCGGAGGCAACGCGCATTGACCATATAGAGGAACCCTACCTCAAAACAAGCATTATTGTTCCGCCGGACTACGTAGGTGCCGTTATGGATGTAACGGTGGCGCACCGGGGTGTGTTTGAGGACATGGTCTATCTCTCCAATACAGCCGTGGAGATGCATTGGTCGATGCCACTTTCTGAGCTTATTCTCGACTATTTTGACCAGCTGAAAAGCCGTACCAAGGGTTACGCCTCACTCGACTACGAAATGGATACCTATCGCAGTTCCGATCTTGTCAAGCTCAATATCCTGCTTGCAGGAGAAGAAGTCGATGCCCTGTCGTGCATCGTGTTTCGTGATAAGGCCTATGAACGCGGGCGTGCCTTGTGCGACCGGCTGAAAGAGGTCATCCCGCGCCAACAGTTTGAAGTTGCCATTCAAGCATATATGGGAGGACGTATTATTGCGCGCTCCACCGTTAAGGCTGTTCGCAAGGACGTGCTTGCGAAGTGCTACGGGGGTGATATCTCCCGCAAGCGTAAGTTGCTTGAAAAGCAAAAAGAGGGCAAGCGACGTATGAAGTCCATTGGATCGGTAGATGTCCCACAGGAAGCATTCCTTGCGATTCTCAAGGTGGATCGTGTTTAGAACCGCGAGAACCGTGAGAGTGTGCCACGCGGTGGGAATCGTGCTGAGCTGTGCGAGCCGTGTAAACCGTGCCGGACAAGGTTGATTATGCCTAGAACTGCCTATGAGCTTCTCCAAAGGTATGGTTCTGCGGTAGGGCTGAATCCTGCACTTCGACCATTTCCAAGGACAGGCTCAATGCACAGCCGCTTAGATGCGCATCCCTACCTTATGGCTCCTATGGCGGGTGTTACCAATGCGTGCTGGCGTATGCTTGCGCGTTCGGGCGGAGCAGCTCTTGCATACTCAGAAATGGTTTCAGTGGCGGGGCTTCACTATGCAAGCGACAAGACCTGGAAGCTCGTGCTCCCCGAAGAAGGTGAGCCAGACGTCGCTGTCCAGCTGTTTGGGAGCAAGCCTGAGCAGTTTTATGAGGCTGCTGCTGCAATATATCAACGTCTGGGCGAAAAGTTAGCGCTCATCGATATCAATATGGCCTGCCCCGTTCCAAAGGTAACGCGCAAAGGGGAGGGCTCAGCACTGCTCGATGATCCGCAGCGTGCCGTCCGAATCGTCTCTGCATGTATTCGTGGTGTTAAGGATCAAGTTCCTGTAACCGTAAAAATGCGCATTGGGAGAACCCCCGACAAAATCGTTGCTCCTTCATTTGCTGCAGCACTACAGGAGGCAGGGGTGTCAGCTCTTGCCGTTCATGGACGCGTCGCCTCTCAGATGTATCGAGGTGTCTCTTGTATGAAGGCAATTGCCTCTGTGGTGAAAGCTGTTGAGGTTCCCATTATCGCATCGGGAGATGTACTGAGCGAAGAGGCAGCTTACAAGGTACAGAAAGCTACACAGGCCCGAGCTGTGTTCTTTGCACGAGGAAGTTACGGCGATCCGTGGATTTTTGCACGCAGTGCTGCGCTCAGGCGAGGCGAAGTGATGCAAAAAGCGAGCATATGGCAGCGTCTTGATTGCTTTGAGCTTCACGTACGCATGCTGCAGGCCACGAATGCACACCTTGCGCGCGCACGAAGTTTAGCCGGCTGGTACCTCAAAGGAGTTTCGGGAGCGTCTCGCCTGCGCTCAGAAGCCTTTTCGTGTACCACACTTAATGACTACCTTGTCTTTTGCGAACGGGTACGTGAAGCGCTTTCCCGTGCTGAGACATAAACGGCACACGCCGTCCATTGAAAAGGCATGCACCGTCCATTGGATGTTCGAGCTTTCCGATTGGATGTTTGAGCCTTCCAGTCGAGCTTTCCGGGAAGAAGATGAGTGCTTTATGTGGTTCAACTCCGTGACACAAGCGACAGATATCAAGGCGCTTTACATTCATATTCCTTTTTGCGCACGTAGATGCGCCTACTGTGATTTTGCTACCAGTGCTATTGCGCGCGATGATCCCCGCATTGCTGCCTATATCGAGGCGTTGGTGCACGAATTGCATGAACTTGCAGCATTGGGTCTGCTTGCTCATATTCAGACGATTTACATCGGAGGAGGTACACCCTCCTTTGTAGGTATCGAGCATCTGCTTCGGCTTCTTGACGCTATCTATCAGCTGTGCGCGCCATCTGAGCTCAGCGTTGAGGCAAACCCCGATTCTCTTGACAAGGGTATGCCGTGCGCTTTGAAGGATGCCGGGGTAACGCGGATTTCCCTAGGCATCCAAAGCCTACAGGCAGCTGAGCTCTCAGCGCTTGGGCGACTGCACACTCATACGCAGGCGCTCAGTGCACTGGATGCCTGTCTTTGTGCAGGGCTCATCACTTCCTGCGATCTCATGTGTGCCATTCCCGCACAAAGCCCGACTTCCTTTGAGCAAAGCCTTATACAGGTTGTTTCCATGCAGCCTCAGCACATGAGCGTGTATCCGCTTCAAGTCGAAGCAGGCACGCCACTCGCTCAGCTCGAAGCGGCAGGAAAGGTGGACATTCCAACAGATGACGAAGCGGCGCGCTATATGCAACAGGCAAAAGACATACTTGAAGCAGCAAACATGCATCGCTATGAGGTGGCAAGCTACGCGCGAGATGGACATGTCTGCTCGCACAACATTGCATACTGGACAGGTGTGCCCTATGTGGGTCTTGGTCATGCTGCAGCTTCCATGCTTACTCCTGCACAGTACCGGATACTCAGTGAGCATAGAGCTGAACTTCCGTCTATGGAGCTTATGGAGACTGAACTTCCGCCTATGGAGGCTTCCTGTGCTCATCGTGGTGATACACCCGCTCGTGTTCGCTTGATGACACGTTGGCAGGACGCCATCACAGCAACATCGGCCACCACCGCCGAAGGATTGGTTCCTATCCAAAACAGCAAAGCGTATCTCAGCGTACATAGCTACGATGTCGAGTTGTTAAGCCTACAAGAAGCAGTGGCAGAAGACCTTATGCTTGCAGCACGGATGAATACCTCGCTCGACGCTCATTTACTCGAAATAGCACACAGCATATTCGGTGATGCTCTCAGCAAGGCGTTGTACGATCTTGTGCGGCAGGCGTATCTGAGCGAGGACTTGAAGCCAACAGACAAAGGTTGGCTTAAGGGCAACGAGGTCTTTCGCGTGCTCTGGGGACTTGCTCAAGGTACGGCATAAACTTTGCCGATGATGCAGTGTGAGGCTTACAGAAGATACGGCATAAACTTTGCCCGGATGTCACGGGATGTTTTGTGCAGGGCTTGCATGCTATGAGATGATTTGTGTAGGAAAAGAGTGCGACCGCTGCGCGAGAAAAAAAAAAAAAA
>CAYTTI010000013.1:0-14483 GCA_964440675.1 uncultured Coriobacteriaceae bacterium | reverse complement strand
AACATGCTCATTAACCTGCGGGATATCTGTGCTATTGCAGAACAAAACAACATGGCGATGGGTCAGTTTAACGCCCCAAGCCTAGAAGCAGTACGCGCTGTTATCGATGCTGCGGAGAAGACAGGCTACCCTGTCATTCTTGCTCACGCTGAGGCTCACGAGTCTGTTATGCCGCTTGAGGCAATTGGCCCTGCAATGGTCGCCTTGGCAGAGCGCTCGAGTGCGCAAATCTGTGTCCATCTCGACCACTGCGAACACCTTTCTTACATGCATCGCGCGCTCGAGATGGGCTTCAACGGTGTTATGTTCGACGGCTCTATGGATCCATACGAGGTAAACGTGGAAAACTCTGCTCGTGCTGCCGACATGTGTGTTGCTTACGACGCAGGTCTTGAGTGCGAACTTGGTTCCATGGGCTCACGCGAGGGCGGCGAAAGTCCTGAGGGAGGTACTGCCGAGGAGGCTGGCGCGGTGTATACCGATCCCGACCAGGCGGGCGAGTTTGTTGCTGCAACTGGCCTGGACATCCTGGCCTGCTCCTTTGGCACCGTGCATGGCCTCTACAAAGGTGAGCCACACCTCTCCTTCGAGGTTCTCGAAGAGATCCGCAAGCGCGTGAAGGTGCCTCTGGTTATGCACGGCGGCTCTGGCGTTTCCGATGAGGATTACCACAGAGCCATCGATGCGGGTATTCGCAAGATTAACTACTACACCTACGGGGCAAAATATGCCGGCGAGGCTGCCTGTGATGTTATCGACAAGGCTCGCGCCGCCTCAGCAGATGCCGTGGTGTACTGGCACGATCTGACCACCGTTGCCTACGAGCGACTGCTCGAGGACTTTGCAAACGTCATTCGTGTCTTTGCCAATGGAGCCGAGCCACTAGCCTAGCTTTAGTAGCATCTAAGGGAAGGGGATTATCCATGGGAGAAATCGATCTCACGCTCTTCAAACCCGAGCTTGTCTACTTTGACTTCGAGGCAACTGACCGTTTCGACCTCTTTAAGAAACTCGGCGATGAGCTGATGAGCAAGGGATATATCAAAGACAGTTGGTACGAGGGTATTACAACCCGTGAAAAGAACTACCCAACGGGCCTTCCCTTCGAGACTATTTCGGTTGCGATTCCACATGTCGATCCAGAACATCTTAATAAGCCCTATATTGCCGTCATTAAGCCAAAGCAGCCCATTGCCTTTGAGGGTATGGCCGACATCGAAGGTGAGATTGAAGCAGAGCTTGTCGTAAATCTTGGACTTACGGAGCATGCAGAGGGTCAGGTGGCCATTTTGCAGGCGCTCATGAATCTCTTTTTGGATGAAGATGCAGTTGCACAGCTGAGATCCCAGGACACGCCCGAGGGTATGGTTACAACCTTGCAGAAGTACTGCGAATAACAGAAGCACTGCGGATGACATGAGAAATGCACGGATAACATGAGAAGTGCGAATGACATTAGAAGGTAAACAAGCTTCTGCGCAGCGCATTGCGTACACGGCAACTGTCGCAGCGGCCTATACTGCGGCGACGTTTGCAACCTTGCTGTTCTTGGGTGGTCTTGCCTGGGGTCCTGTGCAGTTACGGGTGTCCGAGGCGCTCTGTGTTTTGGCTTTGCTCATACCCGAGGCAACGCTGGGGCTTACGCTGGGATGTGCGCTTGCAAATCTGGCAAATATCGTATTGAGTGGTACGGGCATCATGGGTCTGCTCGACGTGGTATTTGGTTCGCTTGCGACCTTTATTGGTGCGAGCATATGCTGGCGCTCGCGCAAGCATCCCGGCTTAGCCCTGCTTGGTCCGGTGCTTGCCAATGCGCTCATTGTGCCGGCGTATCTGCCCTTACTGCTTTCTGGCCTTGGCTTTTACACCATTCCCTTGACTTCTATTTCGCTTGATGGCATGTATGGTGCCATGTACATCTTTGGCTTTGTTGCAACAGCAATTGGTGAGGCAGTTGTTATCTATGGTATTGGCTTGCCCTTGTACAAGTCTCTTAAAAAGAGTTCCATCTTGGACAAAAACAACAAAGTTGAGTAAAACTGTGAGTAATACAAAGGGAGAGAGATAGGGGCATACACGCATGCAGTGGCTACAGCGAAATATGCCAACCGTTACCATTACTGCCCTTGTCACCAATTTGGTACTTATGGTGAGTCTGTATGTTTGGAGTGTTGTTAAGTCCATCCCTATTACCGCGCTTTTAAGTGGTACTGCCGTCGTCGCAAGTATTGTGCTCATGGCCTTCGTTATGCTCATCCCCGACGATACACAGTCTCAGCAAACAGAGCGTATCCTCAATATGGCATCGGAAACCTTTAAGCACATGCAAGGAGGTTTAAGCCCGGAAACTTGTCAGGCCACCTGTGCCTTAGTGCTTGAAGAAACCGCAGCTATGGCTGTGGGGATGACAAGCACCACGTCGGTTTTAGGTTTCGCAGGGGAAATCGCCGACGAGTTTCCACTGGGAAGTCCTATCCACACGCGTGAAACGCACGCGGTGCTCCAAAGCGGGCACACTGAGATCTTTGCTCCCATTAAAATTGAACACCCGACTCGCTCTGGGCACGTGTCTCACTCTGGACACCCGACTCAGTCCCAGCGCTCAGATCGCCCGTCTGCAACGGACGGTGATATGGTGCCTGCTGGTATTATCGTGCCGCTCAAGATACAGGGCAACGTGGTGGGCACCATTAAGTTTTATTATCGTCAGCCAACAGATATCGACCGCACTGAGGTGGTTATCGCCCGGGGTATTGGCGATTTGTTAAGCACCCAGCTCAATGCCTATGCCTTAGATAGACAATCCGAACTCACCGCGATCGCCGAGGTCAAGGCCTTACAAGCGCAGATTAACCCGCATTTTCTCTTCAATACACTTAACACGATTGCAGCCTTTACGCGCACCGACCCTGATCGCGCCTATGACTTACTGCGTGAGTTTGCGGCCTTCTACCGCCAAACCTTAGACAACTCAAGTGGTGTAGTTTCACTTGCAAAGGAGTTCAAACAAACCGGACACTACCTCACGCTAGAAATTGCTCGGTTTGGAGAGCATCGTATCAAAGAGAGCTCACATATAGATCCTGGACTCGAAGCGGTTACGATCCCCTCGTTTATTGTGCAGCCTATTGTGGAAAACGCCGTGTGTCATGCCATGAGCGATGAGGGAGTCCTTCACATTGATGTCCAAGCAACCATCTCAGGAGATGACATTCTCATTACTGTCACCGATGATGGTCTCGGCATGGACGAGCAAACAGTTCAGGCGCTTTTTGACGAGCCTGCCGTACAGCGTATTGGGGTGGATGGCACACCACAGGATCGCGGAGCCCACATCGCTTTGCGCAACATTGCTGCGCGCCTCAAGCGTAGCTATGGAGAAGGCGCAGGTATTGAGGTAGTAAGCGAAGAGAATAGAGGCACCATTGTTACGCTGTGTTTGGCAGGAGCTCTTGCCGAACCTGCAGCGCAATAATCAGTACATGCTCGTCTATAATGAAAGGGCTAGTAGTGGCTGTGTGCGCTGTTGCTATTGGCAATACGAAAGAGTGGTGTAAGCATGCTCCGTGCGATGATTGTAGACGACGAAGAGCCAGCGCGTTCCGAACTCAGGTACCTGCTTGAGCAAACGGACCGCGTCGAGTCTATTGTGGAAGCTGCCAGTGCGCGTGAGGCAGTGGAGCGGCTCATAGAGGGTCGCCCGGATGTTATGTTCATGGACATTGCGATGCCCAAGACAAGTGGCATGCAGCTTGCGTCTGCGCTACGTACGCTTAAAAGCCCACCAGCGGTGGTATTTGTGACTGCCTATAGCGAGCATGCTCTACAAGCCTTTGAAGTTGATGCGATCGATTACCTGGTAAAGCCGGTTGATCCCGAGCGTCTTATACAGGCTCTCGATAAGGTACAAACCCACATTGGGGTAGTTGCCGCAGCGAAGACCAGCTCTGAGCGCATTCCGGTGGAAAAGGGTGGCAAGAAAATTCTCGTGCCCATTGACCAGATCCGCTACATTGAGGCTAAAGACGACTATTCATGCATCTACATCGATACCGATCGTTACCTCTCCACTATTTCGCTTGCTCAGCTCGAGAATAAGCTGAGTCCGCATGGCTTTTTCCGCGTGCACCGTTCCTACATTGTTAATTTGGAGTATGTTGAGGATGTCGAAGTGGTATCGAGCGGTAATTTGCAGCTGGGCATTCAAGGTGTTGAAGATAAGAAAATATCCGTTTCACGCCGTCGAGTTGTACAGTTGAAACGTGCGCTGGGTTTGTGAGGCATGAGAGCTGTGAAGAGTGCGCCCAACGGTACGAACGGTACGGCTCGGTGGCGGGTTGACATCATAAGTGATACCCACGGCTATCTTTCCTCAGAGCTTGTTGAGCACCTTGAGGGAGCAGATGCTATTATGCATGCCGGTGATATTTGCTCCCCCTCTGATTTAGAACAGCTTAAAGGCATTGCGCCTACCTATGCAGTGTTGGGCAACAACGACTGGCCTGACGATTATGCGCGTGCATCCGAGGCATGCTCTGAGTGTCCTCTGCGCAAAAATGTAGAGATCAAACTGTTTGGGCTTACCTGGGAAATCTGTCATTACCGAGAGCACTTGAACATGGACAGGTGTGACGTAGCTATCTGTGGTCACACACATTGCTCCTACATCGAGCGGGTTTCTGATGATATGTTGCTTATTAATCCCGGTAGTCCGACGCGGCCACGTTCTACCATAGGCCCCACATTCGCGCGGGTATACGTGGGTGAGGGTGGAATTGTGAATGCCGATATCGTACAGTTGCCCGTAAAAAAACGGGGCGGCTGGTGGGCCTTCCCGTTTTTACGTTAACTCCTTAATTACTCAAGGGTGCGTACGCGTGATGCGTGATAGTGCGCGCGTGATTACAGGTACTTAGAGATTACTTGTACAAGCTCCGCCTTGGACATAGAGCCCACAATCGTTTCCTGAGCGTCGCCTCCCTTAAAGATCACCACCGTAGGAATTGATGCAATGTTAAAACGAGTCGCTAAATCTTCCTGCTCATCGACATCACACTTGTACACATCCAAACGGTCGGCAAACTCGTCTGCAACTTCTTCAACAATAGGACCGAAGGCGCGACAAGGACCACACCACGTTGCCCAAAAATCGACCAGCACAGGCTTGTCGCTTGCCACTGCTTCGTCAAAGTTTTGAGTTGTAAGTTCACGAGAGGCCATAATAATCTCCTTTACAGTTACTACAGACACGGCCATGCTACCACGGCATTTTCCATGCACCTCTTATACCCTGTTTATTCTAAGCATTGCGCAACAAGGGCTCGTGCGGCGTGATAGAGCTATAAGTGCTATTGCGGCGTGATAAGTGCCATTGCGCGGCATGATGCGCGCGGCAAGACGCGTGCGGTGAGATGCAGGTGAGCCTTACTGCGGGCGAGCGACGCTAAGGAGTGACACGGTGATAACACGTGAACAGAGGCGGGAAGCATATCGTGCAAAAGCCGAAGCTGAGTTGCAACAACTACAAGGTGAGGGCCTGCGGTACGCAGGCAATGCCATGGCCACCTTTCTCATGATAAAAGGGGATTTATCTCCAAGCGAACAAGCGGGAGAGTCATTGCTTTCAGGCACGGACGGGAAGGCGCTCAGAAGCGCCCTTAATAGGCTTGGTTACATTCCAGAAGATTGGGCTTGCATTGGGGCGAGTCGCGTCGATGGTACTGCCTTTGCGCCTGAGATGTTCCGTCAGGTAATAGCGAGCTTGGATCCGGCTACCTTGGTGGCTCTCGACAGTACAGCAGCGGATGTCCTGCGTATGGCATATGCCGATGAGCTAGCTGCTCTTGAGGCATTTGAAGAGGCTATGCTTGCAGATGGGGTTCTGGTGCATGTGCTTGGCATGCGCCTTATGGCGCTTGGGGGCTTTGCAGCATCACTAGGAAGCGACAAAACGAAACAAACTATGTGGGCACGTCTCAAGCTGCTACCACCATTGGGAGAGCCGTACTAATATGTAGGAGCGCACAAGAGGAGCGCACAAGAAGTATGTAGTGTCGTACAAAACATGTAATGACGTATAAGAACCCGTGATTCTAGGAGGATGCTATGTCTGCTGCCCTTGCTCCGGTAGACCCCGTCTCTACTCAGGTTTGGTCCAAGCTTACGCAACATCTTGAGGAACTTCGGCAATCGGGCATTTCACTACAGCGGTGGTTTGCAGAAGATCCCCAGCGCACCGAGCGTTTTTCCTACGACTTGTGTGGCATGCGTATTGATCTGTCAAAAAACCTCGTTACCGAGAAAACCATGGGCTTGCTGGTAGATTTAGCGCAAACATGTCAGGTGGAAGAGCGCCGCAAGCTCATGTATGAAGGCGCACACATAAACACCACCGAGAACAGGGCGGTGCTCCACACAGCGCTGCGCCGCAGTGCCGAGCAGGTAGGTACTGTGTTCGACGGTGAACAGGACTGCGTAGCGGATGTGCGGGCGACCCTTGAGCGAGTCTACGCCTTCGCCGAGAATGTTCGTTCTGGCGAGTGGACTGGTATTACGGGTAAACGTATCGAGACCGTTGTTAATATTGGCATTGGTGGCTCCGACCTTGGCCCATCTATGGTGTACGAAGCGCTCAAACCGCTGGCGGACGCGGGGATTACCGCACGCTTTGTTTCCAACATCGATCCGAATGATATTGCTGAGAAGGTCTTCTCACTCGATCCAGAAACGACACTCTTTATCGTGGTTTCAAAGACCTTTACAACGCTTGAAACACTGACGAACGCTCGTGAAGCACGTGCGTGGTTGCTTGAGACCCTGGAACAATCTGGCGCAATTGATGGGTCTGCTCAACAGCGTGCAAAGGCTATCTCCAAGCATTTTGTTGCAGTATCGACCGCGATTGATTTGGTAAAGGACTTCGGCATCGACCCAAATAATGCCTTTGGCTTTTGGAACTGGGTAGGCGGCCGTTACTCAGTTGATTCTGCGGTGGGTACGGTACTTGCCGTAGTGTTTGGACCCGAGCGTTTTGAGGAACTACTTGCTGGATTCCGATTGGTAGATGAGTACTTCGAGCAAACTCCTTCTGAGGAAAACGTTATTGTGCTCATGGCCATGATCAACATTTGGTACTCGAACTTCTTCGGTGCCGAAACTCATGCGGTGCTGCCCTATGACCAATACCTACATCGCTTCCCAGCCTATCTGCAGCAGCTCACTATGGAGTCCAACGGCAAGTCGGTTCGCTGGGACGGGACCGCTGTTACCTGCAACACCGGAGAGATTTTCTGGGGCGAGCCTGGCACCAACGGGCAGCACGCCTTCTATCAGCTCATCCACCAGGGAACACGGATGGTACCTGCTGACTTTATTGCCTTTGTCAATACGCCGAATCCCATCAAGGACGGCGACCAGGACGTACACGAGCTGTTCTTGTCGAACTTCTTGGCACAAACCAAGGCACTTGCGTTTGGGAAAACTGCAGATGAGGTGCGTGCAGAAGGTACGCCTGAGGAAATTGTTCCCGCGCGGGTGTTTGAAGGCAACAAGCCCACGACATCCATCTTTGCGGATGCGTTGACCCCCACCACCCTCGGTCAGCTCATTGCCCTTTATGAGCACATTACCTTTGTCGAAGGTGTCGTGTGGGGCGTAGATTCTTTCGACCAGTGGGGTGTTGAGCTGGGTAAGCAGCTTGCCAAAGAGATTGCCCCTGCGTTTCACGATGAGGGGGCACTCGCCTTACAAGATAGTTCGACGCAGGCAATGCTGCGGTATTACCAGGAGCATCGCAGGTAGGATAGCGAACCCTCGTTTTGCCGGCAGCAGGTTCTCGTTTTGCTGATAGCGGGTGCCGTCCGGGTGCTGCCCTAATGAGCGAGGGTGTTCAGCTGGCGGTCAGGTGCGGCACACGACAGTGTGCCGTACTTTACGCCACGCAGGCCTAAGAGACGATCGCGTAGCTCAAATACGCGCATGCCACAACCGTGTACAGCAATGATCTCTAAACAGTTGTCATCATCGAGATGAACATGCATGGCACTTACTATAAGATCGCCATATTCATGCTGTATGTGGTCTATCTGCTGAGAGAGCTCGCTTGCATGATGATTGTAAATAAGCGTAATAGAGCCCACGACAGGCTCTTTCGGTGATGCCATGGCCTCAGACACGAGTTTCTCACGTATAAGGTCTCGTATAGTTTCGGAACGGTTCGCCCCGCTGCCGCGCCGCACCGCATACGCATCGAGCTCATCGAGAAGCTCACGCGGAATAGTTGCAGAAAAGCGAACAAGCCCATCCGACTTCATGACCTCACCTACTTGGTGCGGTGGTCGAGAAAGTCGATGAGGTTGAGGTAGCGGCTGTTCGACATAGAAGATCGAGGTACAACCGCAAAATCCTTGTTGCTAAAGCGCATGACAATCGTATCCTCATCGCACCAAAAGTGCTTGAGGTCGCTCATATGATATGTAGCCTCTGCCGAGCCAGGACCCTTTACATATAATCCGTCCTGATACACATCCACACGAAAACGCAGCAGCTCGGGTTCTACTGCGTACGGAACGATAAACCCACGACCTGCCAAGCGGCGCATGTGTAGCCGGTGGGTGTCATTAGAGAGAAAGCCGAGCCCCATAGCAATGCAAAAACAGATGGCGACATACACCCAGTAGTTGGGAGGTTGCTGAAGCAGCAAGATGATAATGCCGAGCAACGAAGCTATGGTGGCACCGGTGAGGACATGGCGTATTCGGTCGGTATCCATAGCGGTTGCGGCTCCTGTAACGATTGCCGGAGTAAGTGTGTAGTTCGCACTAAACAACGGCTTGGTGTTTTCAGGAATCTCAAAGGTCATAGCACACCTCACAAACATTAGGCATCTTGGGTAAACACTAAACATCCATCCGCATCTGCGTCGATATCTAAGGGATACCTACTCGCAATAAAAGCATTATTACCTAGCTTAGTGGGCTCTTCGGGGCGTTCGGGAAAAATATAAACGTAGCCAAAAACTTCAACGTAGATTTGGACAATACGTTTTAGCTCAGCCGCCTTGCTGCCTTCTAAAGCCGTGATTAGGTTAGCGAAGTACAAACCACGTGCGTTTAGGTGCTTACTCACATAGAGTGCACCCTCGTGCGTTCCCATAGCGCCCAGGGCATGCTTGCCACCGAAGGCATCATTAACGATAAGGTCGTAGCACTTGGAAGTTTCAAGCAAATACGCCCATCCGTCCTCTATATATAAGCGCATGCGCGCGCCCGCGTATTCACGTAGTTCATCGAGGCGAAAGAAGCGACGGGCAATGTCTACGATGGCAGGATCTATCTCACATACATCGAGCTGTATGAGATTATCGTGGTCGATAAGGTACTTAGGAAGCGAAAAGCCACCACCACCAAGCACTAAGGCGCGATCCGGCCATCCAGCGCGAAATAAGATGTCTGAGAAATGCCGATGGTAGGCGCAGGTTAACTCACACCAGAGCTCATCCGAGGTATAGCAAATGGATTGAAATTTGCCATCTACATTGAGCAGGCGCACCGCCTCGCCGTACCCGTCTTTCGAGTCGAACACAAGAGCCGTGCCAAACATGGTGTGACGCCACATAGTAATACCGCGCCAGCTCAACAGGCGCGGAACAAGTGAGCGACACACGACGATAAGTATGATCCCAATAACGCTGCATACCAGCGTGCTTATAGCGAATACCTTCACAACTCACCTCGACAACGAGGCCTCGACAACGAGTGCTGGAAAGATTATACGGGAAGCTCTGGATGTGTACTGAGTCGGGTATACTGTGCGAGATATATGCAAGCCGCAGATTAAACTTCGATACAAGCAGCAGGTGCAAGTAAGCGCACAGTAAGGAGCTAGCATGGCTTTCTTGGGTATGGGTTGGACCGAGCTTCTCGTTATCCTCGTGATTGTGCTCATTATTTTTGGGCCGAAGCAGCTCCCAAAGCTGGGGCAAACCTTCGGCAAGACGGTAAGGAGCGTGCGCGAGGGCATGGCCGAGGCAGATGCTGAGATGAACGCAGACAGCGGCAAGCAAATTAATGCTGCGGAAGATGCGGAGGACGTCGAGGTTGAAGAGGTGAAGCCCGCTGAGTCTTCTGGGGATGCTGCCGGTGATACGCGCACTCCGGCTAAGCACAAGTTCTGTCCTGAGTGTGGTGCCAAGAACCCCCGCGAGAACAAGTTCTGCTCTGAGTGTGGTAATAAGCTGCAGTAGTGGCTTTTCTATTCTGGTTATTCTATTCCAGTTAGTGTTGGATACGTAACGAGGGAGTCATGTACCGTTTATGAGCAACAGCGAGATTATCCTCACCCCTGCAGGTCGTCAGAAGCTCGTTGATGAGCTCGCCTATCTTGAAGGCGAAAAAACAACAGAAATCATTGAGCGCCTGAAAGCAGCACGCGAATTCGGTGACCTCTCCGAGAACTCTGAATACGACGACGCGCGCGACGAACAGGCGCGTGTTCAGGCTCGAATTGCGGAGATCCGTGCCACGCTTTCAGCAGCAACTGTTAGTGAAGAGCCGAGTCAGACGAAGCAGGCTGCTCAGGCGTCCATTGGATCGACGGTTGAGGTTGAGGACGAACGGGGTCGCGTTGCAAGCTATACCATCGTAGGTACCACCGAAACCAACTCCCTCGAACATCGCATTTCTAACGAGAGTCCCATGGGTGCTGCGCTGATGGGTCGCAGGGCCGGTGAAACCATTAGTTACTCACTCCCTAATGGTAGGACGCGCAGCTTTAAGATTGTGAAGGTTCAGCTCTAATGGCCCCCTCACACCTGCCCGAGTCGGGTTCTGACGACAGCTCAGTCGTGTCGGATGTGTCCTCGGCGCTTCCTGAACGCAGGGGCTTGTCCGATGAGCAGCGTATGCGTCGCGCTCGGCGTAAGGCGTTGCTTGATGCGGGAGTAGATCCGTATCCGTCGTCCTGTAGTGCAGTCGATTATGCCGCAGAACTTGCAGAGCGCTACGCGGGCTTGCCCGATGGTGCGAACACCGACGATGTGGCCTGCATTGCTGGACGCATTCGCGCCTTGCGCAAGCAGGGCAAGGTTGCCTTCATCGTTGTGGAGGATGCCACTGCACGCATCCAGCTATTCTGTCGCGTAAACGTGTTGGGTGACGCGTGGGAGCTGCTACAACACCTCGATGTGGGGGACATTATCGAGGCAGAAGGCACGGTAGTGCGCACGCGGCGTGGCCAGCTTTCGGTGTCTCCTACCTCGCTGCGCATACTCTCAAAATCACTGCGCCCTCTACCCGAGAAGTTTCATGGCTTGTCCGATAAAGAAACGCGGTATCGTCAGCGCTACGTAGATCTCATCATGAACCCCGATGTTCGTGAGGTCTTCCGTAAGCGTTCAGCCATTATTGCTGCTATGCGCAGCTATATGGCGCAAGAGGGTTATATGGAGGTGGAAACACCTATTTTGCAGGAGATTCAGGGTGGTGCGAGCGCTAAGCCGTTTACCACCCACTTCAACGCCCTACACCAGGAGTGCTACCTGCGCATTGCTACCGAGTTGCACCTCAAGCGCTTGCTTGTGGGCGGTTTCGATCGGGTGTTTGAAATTGGGCGCATATTTCGCAATGAAGGCATGGATCTCACACATAACCCCGAGTTCACTACTATGGAGGCATATTGTGCCTACAGCGACCTCGCCGGTATGAAACAGCTCTCACAAGGGCTCATCAAGGCAGCTAACGCCGCAGTTAACGACTCCGAGACCATTAGCTATCAGGGCAATACGATCGATTTGTCGGGTGAATGGCGCTCGGTTTCCATGTGTGACGTGGTAAGTGAAGTGACAGGCCACGAGCTCACGCTTGATACCCCTGTCGAGCAACTGCGTAGGTTATGTGACGAGCACGGTATTGCGTGGCAGGCATCGTGGGGTGCCGGAAAGCTCATTTTCGAGCTCTACGATGAGCTGGGCGAGCGTACGATCATGAACCCAAGCTTTGTATGTGACTATCCGGTTGAGGTCTCCCCGCTTGCAAAACGTAAGGCCGACGACGTGCGGCTTACCGATCGCTTTGAGTTAGTTATTGCCGGGCACGAGTATGCAAACTCCTTTACCGAGCTTAACGATCCTATCGACCAAGAGTTGCGTTTTGCTGAACAGATGGAGGCCAAGCGCGAGGGCGATGAAGAGGCGATGGAGTACGACACCGATTACATCCGTGCGCTTGAGTATGGCATGCCGCCTGCAGGTGGTGTGGGATACGGTATCGACCGCATCGTCATGTTGCTGTGCGATGTGCCATCCATTCGAGACGTCTTGTTGTTCCCGCATATGCGCCCCGAATAACTTCATAAGAATGAGCATACCCCTCCCGGGGTAAAACACCCCAGAACAGTGTGCGGTTACGGCACATAACAGTGTGCGGTTATGCCGCATGAGGAAGGGAATCTCGTTATGTTCGAGAAGTTCACCGACAAGGCGCGCAAGGTTATGAATCTTGCTCAAGAAGAAGCGCGTTCTTTAGGTCAAATGTACGTGGGTACAGAGCATCTACTGCTAGGGCTTATCCGCGAAGGCGAGGGGATCGCTGCTCAAGCCTTGAAGAAGTTCGATATTGGCTATGAAGAGACGCTTGCGACTATCAAGCAGATATCCCAGCCCGAAGACGAACCGGTTCCAGGTGGCCATATTCCATTCACACCGCGCGCGAAACGTGTGTTGGAAAATGCGTACCGTGAAACAATGTCGCACGGCCAAAGCTACATCTCCACCGAACATCTGCTGTTAGGAATTGTGCGCGAAGGCAATGGCATTGCCATGGAAGCGCTCAGTCGTATGGGCGTTTCGGCCGATGCTATGCGTAGTGCAGTTGACGAGCTCATCGCGCGCGGCAGCAATCGCCGTCCCGAAGAGGTTGCGTCCGAAGCACGCCTGAGCCCTGAGATGTTTGGGGGGAGCCCCTCGCCGGAAGATGGATCGACGCTCGAAGAGTACGGTCGCAACCTCACCAAGCTGGCGATGGATAACAAGCTCGACCCGGTTATTGGGCGCGATGCCGAGATTGAGCGTGTTATGCAGGTGCTTGCGCGCCGCCAGAAGAACAATCCACTTATTCTGGGCGATCCAGGTGTTGGAAAAACGGCCATTACGGAAGGCCTCGCCGAGTTAATTGCCGCAGGTGCGGTTCCCGACATCTTAAGCGGCAAGCAGATTTATACACTTGACGTTTCAGCCTTGGTTGCTGGCTCGAAGTACCGTGGCGAATTTGAAGAGCGTCTCAAGCGCGTGGTAGCCGAGGTACGGGATTCCGACGATATCATCTTGTTTATTGACGAGATCCATACAATTATCGGCGCAGGTTCGGCGGAGGGTTCGGTTGACGCGGCCTCAATCTTGAAACCGCCGTTGTCGCGCGGAGAAATCCAGGTTATTGGTGCCACTACAGCCGACGAATACCGCAAACATTTTGAAAAAGATGCTGCGCTTGCCAGACGCTTTCAGCCCGTTGATATTGGCGAGCCAAGCACCGAGGATACCCTTGCAATTTTGAAGGGCTTGCAGTCGCGTTACGAGGATCACCACCATGTGTGCTATACCGAAGCTGCCCTACGTCAGGCGGTAGAGCTTGCTGATCGCTATATTCAGGATCGCTTCTTGCCCGACAAGGCCATTGACGTCTTGGACGAAGCGGGAGCGCGCACACGTGTTCATAAAACGGTTCTGCCGCCCGAAATTGTTGCGGTAGACGAAGAGCTTGCACGGGTGCACGAGGAAAAGGCTGAGGCAGCTGAGGCTCAGGAGTTCGAGCAGGCGGCACGTTTGCGCGACCGAGAAAAAGAGCTCATCGCTCAGCGTGCAGAACTTGAGCAGGCATGGCGTGCACACGCCGGCGCTCATGTTGCCGTGGTAGATGCCGGCGATGTAGCCGATGTGGTGAGCGAAATGTCTGGCGTGCCGGTTTCCAATCTTACGGAAGCCGAAACCTCTAAGCTTCTTCGTGCAGAAGATGCCTTGCATGAGCGTGTGGTGGGCCAGCAGGAGGCAGTCTCTAAAGTTGCCCGAACAATTCGTCGCTCGCGCTCACCGCTTAAGGATCCGCGTCGCCCGGGCGGCTCCTTCATCTTCATGGGTCCGTCAGGCGTGGGCAAAACGGAACTTGCAAAGAGCCTGGCGGAATTCCTCTTTGGTAGCGAAGATGCACTTATCACCTTCGACATGAGTGAGTTCATGGAGAAGTTTGCAGTGTCTAAGCTGGTTGGGGCTCCCCCAGGATATGTTGGCTACGACGAAGGCGGCGAGCTAACCAAGGCAGTGCGCTCAAAGCCCTACTCGGTCGTACTGTTCGACGAAATTGAGAAAGCACATCCCGATGTCTTTAACATTTTGCTGCAAATCCTCGATGAGGGCAGGCTTACCGATGGGCAGGGACGTAAGATAGATTTCTCGAACACGGTTGTCATCATGACCTCCAATGTCGGCGCTCGAG
>CAYTTI010000012.1:0-15015 GCA_964440675.1 uncultured Coriobacteriaceae bacterium | reverse complement strand
ACGACATATCGGTCGATGCGGATCGGGGGTACATTCTATCGCTCGATGCCGGCACAACGAGCGTGAGGGCTATTCTCTTTGACGAGTACGGTATGAAGGTTGCCCAAGCTCAACGATCAATTACAAGTCGCTTTCCGAAGCCCGGTTGGGTGGAGCAGGATCCAATCGAAATTCTTTCGCGCCAAATTGCCTGTATGATTGAGGTGCAAATTACGAGCGGCATACATTCCGACCGCATTAAGGCTGTGGGCATTAGTAATCAGCGCGAAACCGTTATTGTTTGGGATCGTACAACTGGTGAACCCATTTACAATGCTATCGTTTGGCAGTGCAGAAGAACCACGCCCATCGTAGATGAACTCATCGCCCAAGGTCATGCAGATGTTATCCGCGAGCGAACCGGACTCTTACCCGATCCATATTTTTCTTCCACTAAGATCAAGTGGATTCTGGACAACGTAGATGGTGCACGCGAGATGGCTGAGGCCGGTGAGCTGGTGTGCGGTACGGTTGATACCTGGCTTATCTACAACCTTACACGCGGACAAGTGCATGCGACGGATTACACCAATGCCAGTCGTACCATGTTGTTTGACATAGGCAAGCTTTGCTGGGATGAAGAGCTTTGTTGTATGTTGGACATTCCAATGAGCATGTTGCCAGAGGTTCGTCCATCCTCAGGAGATTTTGGCAGAGTCAGCTCCGATGTCATGACCTGTCACCCACCTATTGCAGGTGTTGCGGGCGATCAGCAGGCTTCACTCTTTGGGCACTGTTGTTTTGAGCCGGGAAGCGTCAAGAACACCTATGGCACCGGTTGCTTTATCCTGATGAACATTGGAAGTGAGCCGCGTCGGTCGGAAAACGGCCTCGTTACCACCATTGGTATCGCCGATGGAACGACGGTGGAATACGCCCTGGAAGGCTCTATTTTCCAGGCAGGTTCAGTCATCCAGTGGCTACGTGACGAGCTGGGTATTATTACATCCTCGGCTGAAACAGAAGCTATTGCACGCTCAGTGAGTGACGCCGCAGGATGCTACATTGTTCCAGCCTTTACCGGTCTTGGAGCACCTTGGTGGGCGAGTGATGCGCAAGGGCTCATATGTGGGATCACCCGAGGTACGAATCGTGCCCACATCGTGCGAGCAGCTTGTGAGTCGATGGCGTACCAAACCTACGACATCTTGCAAGCTATGGAGGCAGATTCCCATCGAGCGCTTACCTCGTTGCAGGTTGATGGTGGTGCCTCGCAGAACAACTTCATTATGCAGTTCCAGGCAGATTTGCTCGGCATTCCCGTTGGTCGTCCCGAGGTGGAGGAAACTACAGCCTTGGGTGCCGCCTATCTGGCAGGACTTGCAGCGGGTGTTTGGGAGAATCGCGATGAGCTTGTCTCCATGCATAGCATAGTTGCTCAGTATGAGCCACAAATGGATAGAGATCTGTGTCAAAAGCTGCTCGCTGGATGGCATGATGCGATTCAGCGTACGCTGTGCTGAGCTTGGAAACTATAACGCACGCTGTACTGCGCTCAGAAATTGACTTCAGAAACTAAGCTACGCTGTACTGAGTTTAATTTCGGTGAGAAGCTATCGCGTGCAGAAGGAGTAGTCTCGTGTTTGCGCTACCCTGTACTTCGGCGCTATAACCCCTGTATGAAGGAGACTGCTATGAACATTGCCATCGCATCCGACCATGGTGGATTCGATCACAAAGCTCCCTTGTTTGCTCACCTACAAGAGGCGGGACATGACGTAATCGATTTTGGCCCCGAGACTGCCGAACGTGTTGACTATCCCGATTATGCTGTGCCAGTGGCTCAAGCAGTTGCTCAGGGTCAAGCCGACTACGGTGTGCTTATTTGTGGCACCGGCCTTGGTATGGCCATCACCGCTGACAAGGTCAAAGGTGTCCGTGCTGTAGCAGTTCAAACCGATGATTTTGCACGTTTGGCACGCGAGCATAATAACGCCAACGTTATTTGCCTTTCGGGGCGCTTCGTGGATCTTGAAACAAACAAGCGCTTGGTAGATATTTTTACGACGACAGCATTTGCGGGTGGGCGGCACGCCACACGCGTGGAAAAAATAATGGAACAGGATTAAGGCCATGCTGGCTCGTTTCAGCTCAGCAAATAATTACGGAACAAAAAAACCAATAAGACGAGATAGCGGAGAAATACATGTCCCTTGAGCACCTACGTGTTTCCGATCCCGAATTGACTTCGGCCATCGACGCCGAGTTGGAACGTCAACGTAACTCTATTGAGCTTATTGCAAGTGAGAACTTCGTATCGCTTGAGGTGATGGAAGCGGTTGGCTCCACGCTTACGAACAAGTACGCCGAAGGCTATCCGGGTCGCAGGTATTATGGTGGCTGTTGGGCAGTTGATGTCGTTGAGGATCTTGCGCGCGATAGGGCAAAGCAGCTCTTTGATGCCCGTTTCGCCAACGTTCAGCCTCACTCGGGCGCTCAGGCCAACTACGCGGCACTTGCAGCTCTGGCGACTCCTGGCGACACTGTTATTGGCATGGATCTATCCAACGGTGGGCACCTCACTCATGGCTCTCCCGCCAACTTCTCAGGTAAGCTCTATGATGTCGTCTCGTACGGCCTCGAGCCCGAAACTGAGCGCATCGACTTTGCCGATGTTGCCCGCAAGGCAGAGAAATATCGCCCCAAGGTTATCATTGCCGGCGCGAGTGCCTATCCACGCGTTATTGATTTCGAGCGTTTTGCCGAGATTGCTCAGAGCGTGGGCGCAGCTCTCTTAGTTGACATGGCTCATATTGCGGGTCTTGTTGCTACTGGAGCGCATCCCTCACCTATAGAGCATGCTGACGTAGTTACTTCTACAACTCATAAAACCCTACGTGGAACTCGTGGTGGTCTTATCCTTACCAACGATGCCGAGCTTTCCAAACGGATTAACTCTGCGGTGTTTCCAGGCTCGCAAGGCGGTCCTTTAGAGCATGTCATTGCTGGTAAGGCCGCAGCCTTTAAGGAGGCCTTGCAACCCGCATTTGCTCGCTATATCGATAATGTTGTCCGCAATGCGCAAGCTCTGGGTCGTGGTTTGGTACAGCGTGGTCTGCGCTTGGTAACGGGTGGTACGGACAACCACTTGCTGCTCGTGGATCTCACTACTGTTGCCAACGGTGAGATCACCGGTAAAGAAGCAGAAACTGTGCTCGATTCTGTGGGCATTACCGTGAATAAGAACGCTATACCTGGCGATGAGCGTTCTGCCTTCGTGACAAGTGGCATCCGCATAGGTTCAGCTGCATGCACGACGCGCGGGTTTACCGAGGCAGAGTGCGAGCGAGTTGGCCAGCTTATCGGTGAGGTGGTGGTGTGCAACAGGGATCAGGCTGCGCTTGATGCAGCTCGAGCAGAGGTTAAACACATCCTAGATGCGCATCCACTCTACCCTGATCTGGCATAATGCACCAATTCTGATATAGCCCATCGTTACGTGAAGAAAATGTGATTGGGCAAGTGGAATTCTTTGGCAGAGATAACTAAGATACCTTGCACCCTAAGCGCATGCATGTTTGTGCATGCGCTTGCGTTTGCTAGGTAAGGAGAGGCTTGGTGGATGCATTTCAAAAGCTGCCAGAGGAGCTGGCGGCACTTGTTGAGAGCTTTCGCTCAACTCCTGTCGTGGGAGAGATGCAGGCGGCGGGTATTTCTCAGTACACGATTTTTATGGGCATAGCCTGTATCGCAATGATGGTGCTTACCCTTGCATTTAAGCGTAGGCAGTCAAGCTCGGAAGTTCCTCATGGCCTCTTTGTCAACGGGGTTGAGTGGGGTATTGAGCACGTGCGTGAAGATATTCTCAAAGGCATCCTCGGTGCTACGTGGCAGAACCACTTCCCCTTTCTTGCCACTGTTTTTTTCTTCATTCTGTGCAACAACCTTATAGGCTTAATTCCGGGCGCACGTCCTGGTACAGGCACGATAAGTGTCACGGCTGCTATTGCGATTATGAGTTTTGTGTACTTTATATGGGTTGGATGTAGAGCCAAGGGTGTGCTGGGCTATATCAAGAGTCTCGCACCTGCCGGCGTGCTCTTTCCCATTAATGTGTTGGTATGGCTTATAGAGATCTTCTCAACATGTTTGCGTCCCATCGTCCTAGCCATACGCCTGTTTTGCAATATGTATGCAGGTCATATCGTTATGGGTACCTTCGCGCTGCTCGCGTCGTTGTGCTTTGAGTCTGTGTGCGAACGTATCTCTACCGCAGCAATTGGTAGCTTAGCGTTCTCTTGCTTGTGGATTGTTGTTCTCGTCATGATTTATCTCGTTGAGATGCTCGTTGCAGTTATCCAAGCGTATGTGTTTACCCTGCTCTCTGCAGTATATGTACAGCTTGCAGAAGGGGAGGAATAGCAGAAAGGCTCTCGTACGCAGAGACAGAAGGGTTCTCGCACGCAGAGCAATTTCACCCATCTTCTAGTTATAGGTATAAAGAGTCATCCGAAAGGAAGGATCGAGGACAATGAGCGTAATCGGCTACAGCATGGCCGTTATTGGGGCTGCGTTCGGTATTGGCCTTGCAGCCTATGGGGCGACCACCAGTATGGCGCGTCAGCCAGAGGTGCAAGGAAGGATCTTTACGGTCTTTATTATCGCATCGGCTTTCGTCGAAGCGCTTGCACTTATTGGTTTCGTCGTGACGCTCATTAGCTAAGTAGCTGGAAGCCTACACGATGAAACATCAAACGAACAGCGAACTCGGCTACCTGAGGGTAGGCGTGCGTGGCGTAGAAAGACACTCAAACAGTGCAGCATTGTCCGGTCGCACCGCAATGCTTGCCGCCTTGGCAATGCTTGGCTTAAGCGGGTGTTCCGCTCTAGAAGGGGCAGCCGACATCCTTATCCCTAAGCCGGCGGAATTCATTCCTGCCCTTATAGCCTTTATCGTCATTTGGGTCGTCCTTGCCAAATTCGTGTGGCCATCGGTTATTCAGACGATGGATGCACGCGAGAGGAAAATTCAAGAGGATCTTGCCTGCGCTGCTCAAGCAAAAGAAGAAGCCTGCGCAAAGCGTCAGGCATCCGAAGAAAAGTTGGCAGAGGTACAGCGCAAAGCAACTACTATTATCGTTGAGGCTCAGCGCCAGGCAAAAGAGGAGCGTGCAGCTATCCTTGCTAAGGCACACAAGGAGGCAGCTGCTCAGCTTGCATCAGCTCATGAGGCAATCGAGGAAGATCGCCAGAAGGCTATGATCGAGCTTTCGGTTTCTGTGGTTGATCTATCCGTAGAGATTGCTTCCAAAATCATTGGCAACAACTTAAGCCTCGAAGATCAGCGCAAGCTTGCCGAACGCTACCTTGCAGAGATAGGAACCGAGGATGACGGTCAGTCGAACTAAGCAGGAGCGCGCAGAGCACCATGCGCGCGTTCTTGCTGAAGCTGCGCGCAAGATGGGACGACTGAGCTGTGGACTGCATCAATCGTCGCATGCGGTTGAGTTTTCTCCTGAGATCGTAACCCTGCTCGCATTGCTTCACGAGAAAGACGAGCTCGATCAGTTGCCTCAAATCGTTGATGCGTATCGAAAGATTGTTACGAACGATGATGTGACAGCGTATGTAAGCGTTACGACAGCGGTCGAGATGGGTGATGAGCTCCGTGAGCAAGTACGCACTCATATGGAAAAGAAGCTGGGTAAAAAGGTCTATCTCGTTGAGCAGGTTGACCCCGCCATTGTGGGGGGCATCGTGATTGAAACCCAGGGTGAGCGCTATGACGCATCCGTGGCGGCTCAGCTGGTGCATATACACAAGCGGCTCGCCTCAGTGTATTTGGGAAGTGATGATGAATGACGGTCAACATCAGTTCCGATGAGATCATTCGTCGTCTTGAGCGAGAACTCGATGAGATCGATCCCATCGTTGATCGCCAGGAATCCTCAACAGTTATACAGGTGGGTGACGGTATTGCCTACGTGGCAGGGCTGCGTACCGCCATGGCAGGTGAACTCTTGCGCTTTACGAGCTCAGCCACGGGGCGTACGGTGTATGGCCTTGTGCAAAACCTTGATCATGCCGAGGTAGGTGCGGTTCTTTTTGGCGATGTAGGCTCCATTAAAGAGGGCGATGAGTGTCGCACAACGGGTCGCATCATGGATATTCCGGTGGGTCGTGCCATGCTGGGGCGCACTATCGATGCGCTGGGTCATCCCATCGACGGCCAGGGCCCCATCAACGTTACGGCTCGCCGCCCCATTGAGTGTATGGCTCCGGGAATTATGGAGCGTCAGCCAGTATGCGAGCCCGTGCAAACCGGCCTTATCGCAGTTGATGCCTTGGTACCTATTGGACGTGGTCAACGTGAGCTCATTATTGGTGACCGCAAAACGGGCAAAACCGCCATTGGTATAGATGCCATCATTAACCAGATTCATACCGACATGATCTGCATTTATGTGGCGATCGGCCAGAAAGCATCGACGGTTGCCGCTATTCGCCATATGCTCAAAGAACACAAGGTGCTCGACAAAACAATTATTGTTGCAGCTACCGCTGCAGATTCTGCCCCGATGCAATACATTGCCCCCATGGCGGCAACGGCCATTGGCGAGTACTTCATGTACAACGACATCAATGGTAATCCGGCCAATATAGACCATCCGGGCGGTCATGTCCTTGTGGTATACGACGACCTGTCCAAACATGCAGTTGCCTATCGGCAAATGTCGCTTACCTTGCATCGCCCGCCAGGTCGTGAGGCCTACCCAGGTGACATCTTCTACCTGCACTCTCGCCTGCTCGAGCGTGCGGGCAAGCTCTCCGATGAGCTGGGAGCCGGCTCGCTCACAGCGCTCCCCATTATCGAGACGCAACAAGGAGATGTTTCGGCCTATATTCCCACCAATGTTATTTCTATTACCGATGGACAAATCTATCTGCAATCGAATCTGTTCTTTCAAGGGCAGCGCCCGGCGGTAGATGTTGGCATGTCGGTCAGTCGCGTAGGGGGAGACGCACAGCTGAGAGCTATGAAAAAGGTTGCCGGTACACTGCGTCTGGATTTGGCTGCCTACCGTGAAAAGCAGGCCTTCTCACAGTTTGGCTCCGACTTGGACGAAGCAACGCGCTATCAGCTTGATCACGGCGTGCGTATGACCGAGCTCTTACGGCAGCAACGTTATGCACCCATCGATGTGGTCGACCAAATCGTTGTGCTGTTTGCAGGTAAGGAAGGTTACCTCGACGATTTGCCGCTCGATATGGTGCTGACATTTCGCAGCAAGCTCATCTTCTACATGCGAGCACTAAATAACGATTTGCGCGAGGAGCTACGACATAACCCCATCACCGATGATCTGGCATATCGGCTAAGGGCTGTGCTTGATAAGTTCACTAAGAACTTTAAGGATCACTTTGGCTTGAACGAAGACGACGATGATGAGGACAGTCAACTTGAAGAGGGGGTTCTGAATCTAGGCGGGATTTATGCGGATATGCGCGCTACGGAAAAGGCTATGGAGCGATAGGGTGTTCTCATGGCAAGTCTGAGGGATATATCGCGTCGGATGAGCAGCGTGCAAACCACCATGAAAATAAGCCGCACCATGGAAATGGTGTCAACAGCCAAAGTTTGGCGTGCGCTCGAGCGAGCTGAACAGGCGGCTCCCTATAAAGAAGCTATAACGCGCATGTTGGCACATGTTGCAGCCGCGGCAAGCGTGGGCTCCGAACCCTTGCTTATGCCTCACCAGCAGGAAGACCATGTCCTCTTTGTGCTCATTACCTCCGACCGTGGCCTTGCGGGTGGCTTTAATGTGCTACTGCAGCGTCAAGTTGCAAAAGAAATAGTCCGTCTTAGGCGCTCACACATTGCATCCAGTCTCATTACCTGTGGCTGTAAGGCTACGGATTACTTTACGCATCGTGGCTATAGTCCGGTAATGTCGTTTGCAGGCATTTCCAGCGAGCCTACGACTGACGAAGCAGACCGTATAGCTCACTACGTTATGGAGGGCTATCGTTCAGGCAGTATTGACCGTGTCATGCTTTACTACAACCATGCGAAAAACCGTGTTGAGCAGGAGCCGGTTGTTGAACAGTTGCTGCCCATCAGCAAGCAAGATCTCATAATGGTTAACAAGCCACGATCGAGCGATGCGATCTCGAGCATTGAACATGAGCCACATACTGAGTACAGCTTTCACCCGTCAGCAACTGAGGTTTTGAGCAAGCTCATTCCCGGCTATATATCAACGCTGATATTTCACGCATTGCTTGACTCTGCTGCAGCAGAACATGGAGCACGCCGTCAGGCGATGCAGTCAGCAACGGATAATGCTCAAGAGGTTATTCGCAATCTCAGCCATACCTATAACCGCGTGCGCCAAAGCTCTATCACCACTGAGCTCAACGATATTGTTGGTGGTGCATCCGCATTGGAGGACTTGTAATGGGAACGAGGCAATGCAATCGTTCGCGCTTTGAAGAGTCGGCATACAACTACGCGCACCGCTCTGTTGGCTGTGGCAAAATTGTGCGCATCGTGGGTTCTGTAGTTGATGTTGAGTTTCCGAAGCATGTTCCGGCTATCTACAATGCGCTCGTTGTAGATGGTGAAACGGCGATTGGCCATGTACACACGGTGCTCGAAGTTGAATCTCAGCTGCCCCATGGCGTTGTGCGTACGGTCGCCATGACATCTACCGATGGGCTTTCCTGCGATTTATGTGTTCGTGATACCGGCGCTCCTATGCACATGCCCGTGGGTGAGGAGACCTTGGGGCGCGTGTGGAACGTGTTAGGTCAGCCGGTGGATGGCAAAGCGATGCCCGAAGACGTGGACTATTACCCCATTCACCGTCCGGCACCAGCATTTCAGGATCTTACAACCAATACCGAAATATTTGAAACGGGTATTAAGGCTATCGACCTGCTCGAGCCCTATGTGCGCGGTGGCAAAACAGGCTTGTTTGGGGGTGCTGGAGTAGGAAAGACGGTTCTTATTCAAGAGCTTATTCATAACCTGGCTCAAGAGCATGGTGGTACCTCGGTGTTTACCGGTGTGGGCGGGCGCACCCGTGAGGGTACAGACCTGTTTTTGGAAATGAGAGAATCAGGTGTTATTGAAAAAACCTGCCTGGTGTATGGGCAGATGAACGAGCCTCCCGGGGCGCGTCTACGTGTAGGGCTTGCAGGCCTTACTGCGGCCGAGTACTTCCGCGATCAAGGTCAAGATGTCCTGTTGTTTATCGACAACATCTTCCGCTTCACCCAAGCAGGATCTGAGGTCTCAGCACTTTTGGGTCGCATGCCGTCTGCTGTTGGCTACCAGCCTACCCTTGCCACCGAGATGGGTGACTTACAAGAACGTATTACCTCGACGAGGGAAGGGTCGGTCACCTCAGTTCAGGCAGTGTACGTGCCTGCCGATGACTTGACTGATCCCGCACCAGCTACGACCTTTACCCACCTTGACGCGACAACCGTCCTATCGCGCTCCATTGCCGATCTTGGTATTTATCCTGCAGTCGATCCTTTAGCGAGCTCTTCGGATGCACTCGATCCTGCCATTGTGGGCGAGGAACACTATCGTGTGGCAACACGTGTGCAGGAGCTGCTGCAAGAGTATTCGGACTTGCAAGACATCATTGCGATTCTGGGCATGGACGAGCTTTCCGAAGAGCAGCGCTTAACCGTTGCACGCGCCCGTAAAATCCAGCAATTCCTTTCCCAATCCTTCCATGTGGCTGAACGGTTTACGGGAAATCCTGGCGTATACGTTCGTATAGAGGACACCGTTCGCTCGTTTGCAGCTATTATCGACGGGAGTTGTGACGATTTGCCCGAGCAGGCCTTTCGCTTTGCCGGCACTATCGAGGATGTACGCGAGCGCGCTGCCCAAATGAAAGCTGAAACGAAAGGCGCGTAGCGTGACCCTAGCTCGAGAACTTACCTGTCAAATCGTACGCAAAGATCGCTTGGTATACCAAGGGCAGGCGTCCTTTGTTGTGCTGGTAACCTACGAAGGCGAGCTTGGTGTTTGGCCGGGACACGCCCCAGAAATTGTTGCTGTAGGGGATGGGATTTTACGCATCGGTAAGCTTTCAGATGACGCCGGTAGCACCCAGCACATTGTTGTGCGTGGGGGCTACGCAGAGGTAACACCGCATCTTGTGCTGGTTCTCGCCAATCACGCACGCGACTTAGATGACATCGATATTGAACGCACCAAGCAAGCCCGTAGAAGGGCTATCAAACTGCGCAACGAATTGCCAAAAGGCGATCATGCTCGGGCATACTATGAGGATAAAATTGCATGGTGTAGCTTGCTTCTCGAGCAAGCGAGGAAATATGCTGCGGTGTGAAGGTATGGAGATGTATGGAAGTAATTCGCATTGAAGGTGGACACCCCATTACCGGGGAGGTTGTTGTTGGGGGCGCAAAGAACTCGGCACTCAAGTTGATGGCTGCTTCGATTTTGGCCTCTGGTGTAACACGGCTTACCAATGTCCCCAATATCTCTGATGTACACGTCATGGGTAAGGTGTTACAACTTCTCGGCGTCAAAATTGATGTCGCAGGAGTACACGAACTCATTATCGATACCACAGAGTGTGCGCGCTGGCATACTCCCTACGATCTTGTGGCGCAAATGCGCGCATCAACTGCCGTATTGGGTCCGTTGATTGGGCGTTTTGGTAAAGCAGTTGTGGCCATGCCTGGAGGCTGCAACATCGGTGCACGTAAGATAGACATGCATATCATAGGTCTCGAGGCACTTGGTGTTCACTTCGACATTGAGCACGGTAATATCTGTGCGAGTGTGCCTCACGGGCTGCATGGTGCTAACGTTTCGCTCGAGTTTGCGAGCGTGGGGGCAACGGAAAACCTCATTATGGCTGCGGTGTGCGCCCAAGGTACCACACGTATTGAAAATGCTGCGCGCGAGCCTGAGATTGTGGATTTGGCCACGATGCTCAACAAAATGGGTGCCAACATCGAAGGTGCGGGATCTCCGTGCATTGAAATTCAAGGCACCGATATCCTTCATGCTGTTGATCACCAGGTAATTGGGGATCGTATCGAGGCGGGTACCTTTTTGGCTGCAGGTGCCATCGCTCAAGGTCCTGTGACCGTGCGAGGATTTGATCCCGGGCATCTGAGTCTTGTACTCAAGAAGTTTGAGAGCATGGGGATTGACGTTACCTGCGGTAGTGACTGGTGTCGCGTTGTGCGCAAAAACCCCATTCATTCTATCGACATTCAAACCCTGCCATTTCCAGGTTTTCCCACCGATATGCAGGCGCAAACTATGGCGTTGTTGGTGCTCGGTGATGGCAGTTGTATTGTGACTGAGAATGTATTCGAGAACCGTTTCATGTTTGCCAGCGAAATAAGGCGCATGGGGGCAGATATTACGACTGAGGGTCACCATGCCATCGTTCGAGGCGTTGAACAATATTCTGGTGCTGAGGTTAGATCTACCGATTTGCGTGCTGGAGCTGCGCTGGTTATTGCCGGGCTGGCGGCCGACGGAATAACCACCGTATCCGATATTCATCATATCGACCGTGGATACGAGCGCTTTGTCGAGAAACTACAGGCCTTGGGAGCGGTAATTGAGCGTGACGCTATTGCAGAAACTCATGGGTAGCCTGTATTGGCGCTAACAAGGAAGGAGGTGCGTATGTCCACAAATACCACTGCTTTTCGCGAGCATAGGCTTACGCGCGCTCATGAAGATTATCTCGAGACCATTTATGTGCTTATTCAAGAGCAAGAAAGTGTTGATGGCATTCGGTCGGTTGAAGTGGCCGAACGCATGGACGTCTCAAAGGCATCGGTTAACAAGGCACTAAGCGTGCTTAAAGATGGTGGCTATGTGAGCCAGCAACATTACGGCAAGGTAACACTTACCGAGCTCGGAGAGGCCTATGCTGCACAAACCTGGCGCTGCCATCGCATGTTGCGAAAATTTCTGGAGACGCATCTTGGCGTTGAGCCCAGTGTTGCCGATACTGAGGCGTGTCTTATGGAGCACGTCCTCAGTGCAGATACTATGCAACGCTGGTTGGGGTATCTTGAGGCTCAGGGTGTAACAATTGAGGAAATATAGCGTACATACCCTGTGAGGTACCATGAGTGCCTGTGAGGGCTTGGGGGTTTTTTTCAGCTGTATATCAAAATGCGACACGCACAACGTACACTACCTGAGCGCGTACGTGCATGAAGTTGCACTAAGCCTTGCCGTCATGAGTGGTTCGTGATGGCAGGGCTTGTGTGCACGAATGCTGTGGGGTGTGCATACAACATAGGTGCTGCGTAGTCGTATACAGCACGAAAGGACAAAAGCATGAAGGCAGTTATCCCAGCAGCTGGTCTGGGCACTCGTTTTTTGCCCGCAACAAAGGCGGTTCCCAAAGAGCTGCTTCCTGTGCTTGACAAGCCGGTCATTCAGTATGTTGTGGAGGAAGCGCTTGCATTTGAACAGGTGGACGGCGTCATTGTCATTACCTCGCATGAAAAGCCTCAGATAGAGACTCATTTTGAGCACGACGAAGAGCTTGAAAAGCTGCTTGAGTGTCGAGGCAAGCCGGCTGAAGCTGAACAAGTACGTACTGCGGGCACCCTGCCGGTACGCTTTGTCTATCAAAGCGAGCCTTTGGGGCTGGGACATGCGGTGCATTGTGCTGCTTCAGAAGTTGGCAATGAGCCATTCTTTGTGCTGCTTGGCGATTACTTTGTACCCAACCATCAAATGAATTTGCGTATGGCAGAGGTTTCTCAGCGCTATGGCGGTGCTTCCGTTATTGCCGTCGCACCTGTTGCACCCGAAGAGGTGAGCCGCTACGGGATTATTGCCGGTCGCTGCATAGCGTCACTTTCAGGTGAGGTGGTAGGTGAGGAAGAACCCGGTGCCATCTGGCATATTGAAGGGCTTGTTGAGAAACCCGCTCTCGAGGATGCACCGTCTCATCTGTATGTTGTGGGACGCTACCTGCTTACGCCGCGCATTATGGAGCTCTTGGCCGATCAGGAGCCTGGAGCAGGAAACGAAATTCAGTTGACTGATGCTCTCGAGCGGCTGCTTGCAGAAGAGGAGATGTATGCCCTCGTTGTCGATCCAACAGATGGTTACGACACGGGTACCCCTGCTTCTTGGGTGGCATCGAACGTACGTATGGTGCTCAATACCGATATGGCTCAAGATTTTCGCGCAGCACTCATCGACGTTGAACCTAGTCCATAGGAGATCTACATGCCTGCCATTCGCTTTGGCTCAGATGGCTGGATTGCTACGCTTGGCAAAAGCTTTACCGATGAGGCACTTCGTTCGCTCGCCGAGGCGCTGAGCCTGGCATTAATTGAAAAATCTAATGGGTCAACAGTCTACGTTGGCTACGATACCCGCCGCGATGCCGCTCGGCATGCAGCGGTATTTGCAGGCTGTCTTAAAGATGCGGGTCTTACTGTTTTTTTATCGGATAAACCTTGCCCCACACCGGTTATTGGCTGGAATGTTGCTCAAAACGATGATGCATGCGCAGGCGTAATGATTACTGCCTCGGCTCATGGTCAGGACAAGCAGGGCGTTGTACTACGCATGGGCAACGGCGTGCGTCCCTCGAGCACTTTTGTACGTCGCATAGAAGATTTGATTCCTGTCCATGCCAGCCTCACCCCACGTACTGTTCCTGAGCTCGATTTCACGACGCCCTATATTCAGCACCTTATAGATTTTGTTGATGCTGAGGCTATTCAGAGTGCGCGTTTGCGCTTCGTGGTGGATGCGCTCTATGGGGCAGAGGCGGGATGTCTAGCGACAATTCTGCGCAAACTTGGTTGTGAAGTTCACGAACTGCATACGCCAGATAATGGCGACATGCACGGCTTGCGTCCCGATCCCGTAGAACCGTGGATCAACGAATGTAAGCAGTTGGTTCGCACGCTTGGGGCAGATGCGGGCTTTGCGCTTGATGGCGATGCCGACCGTTCGGGCATTATCGATGAGCTTGGGCAAACTCTTACTCCGCAACGTATGGCACCGCTTATCATGCAGCACCTAGTAAATCACCATCACTTCACAGGCCGCTTCGTTGCAACCGTATCTACGACGGCACTCGTGCGCGCCATGGCAGAAAAGCTTCGTCATAGCGTGAGCATTGTTCCCATCGGCTTTCGCAACATCTACGACGAGATGCTTGAAGGGGATGTGGTATGTGGCATCGAAGAATACGGCGGTATTGGTATTCCCGCGCACCTTATGGAGCGCGATGGCATCCTCGTATCATTGCTCTTCGCCGAAATGCGAGCCATCTCACATGAGCCGCTTTCTCAGCTGGCGGCAGAGCTTGAGGTATCGGTTGGTCACATGAGGTACATCCGTTACGATATTCGGACAGACGCAGGAACTATGCAGTCGTTGCGCAATATCCTACCCGGGCTTAACCCGCCTGAGCTCTGCGGCATGACGCCATGTGAGGTAAGTCATATCGATGGCCTGTACTTGAAGTTTGAAGATGGATCGTGGTTGTTAATTCATCCCTCGCGTGTTAATCCAATCGTTCGTATATACGGAGAAGCACCCACTCTTGAGCGTCGGGATGCACTGGTTGCAGCAGGTTGTGCTCTGTGTCGCGCTGGTGGAGCTGACGTGGCCATGCGTTCGAGTTCAAGCGCCCTTTTATGAAGGATATATGTAGATCAATTTTTCTTGCAAATATACTTGCACAACTGGCTCTTCACGACATAGTATTAGCAGTCGCGCTGGCGCAAATGCTTGGCGCAGCGAACCTTGAAAACCGGATACTACGATCGAAAGATCAACAGACAGACTAGTGAAGTTTCGAAAACTCAGATGGTGTATCTGAAGCTTCAAGTCAATTCACGAATCCGATTCAGCGAATCATTGACGGGGTCTCACATTTTACTTTCAAAACGTATCGGAACTAAGCGTTCCGGAATTTTTGAATGGAGAGTTTGATCCTGGCTCAGGATGAACGCTGGCGGCGCGCCTAACACATGCAA
>CAYTTI010000011.1:0-15520 GCA_964440675.1 uncultured Coriobacteriaceae bacterium | reverse complement strand
TACTCATCGGTCTTAGCAGCCCGCTACTCATCACTCAAAGCAGCCTGAGCGAGAGCGCTAAGCTCACCCACCTCAAGGCGGGTGTAGTTTTGCCTGTGACCCTTCATACGCTGATAACGCTTACGCTTGTGGAACTTAAAGACAAGCTGTTTTTCACCCTTATGTTGATCGATGACCGTACACTCGAGCTGGACACCATCAAGACCAGCAACCGTCGTGTGTACACCATCATGAAACATGAGGACGTCTAGGCCTACTTTGTCGCCAAGCTCAGCGTCAAGCTTCTCGACGTCGATAACATCGCCCGCAGCAACCTTGTACTGCTTACCGCCTGTGGTGACTACTGCGTACATAGCTTCCTCTCGATATGTGGCATTCGTGCAACAGCAGATTACTTTATCATCGAGCTAGGAGCCGGTCAACGGCATAATCTTCATGTATATTTCCCTTTTGTATCTCATAAAGCATCCACCCGAGCGCATAACTCGCTCCAAATGCGATGAAACAATGCACCACGGGCGTAACAACGGGCGTGTTCATTGAGATCCACTGTGCAGCGCCGCGCAACAGCATGGCAGAAAGACCTGTTGCAACAATAAGGGGAAGGCGCAGGCTATAATCCGTATTGACAAGATCTCCAACATAGCCAAGCATGGAGAACTCATTGTGCACCATCAAGCTGCTCTCGCTTAAAGGTAAAAATCCCATGAGAGCAACGGCCACGTTACGGTAGGCGCAATGTTCAATCCTGCGCCGTACCACCACATCACGGGAGATTGCGAAAGCACCGGGAAGCGCCTGATCAGTATGCAGGAAGCGAACAAGCCACCTTTTCAGTATCTCCTCCAGTTCATCAAATGTAAACACCACATGAGCTGCTATGCGAGGCGTCGGCCGAGGACAAACGGTGTAAGCAATATTGTGAGCAGCAGCAAGTATGAGAGTTTTCGTCTGTCGTTGGTTAAGCTGATGGATGAGAACGTGGAGACTCTGCACGGCACTTGCCGCAATTACGATAGCAGCCGTTGCATCCTCATAATATCGTACGTCCATGCCACGGCACACCGGTTCAACATCCACCAAAACGTCTGAACGCTCAGGTACGAGCACTCCACGAATCCAAGCAAGCAGCGGATCATGCGCACCCTCATCAACATAGATCACAAGGCGCAGTGGCTGAGTGTCCGAAATTCTAGCGCGCTGCGATACAGTGTTTACTATCTGATAGAGGCTGGCAAGCAGTACGCCGGTGTGAATCATGGAACCCCCCCCCCTTGTTTTCTTTTCATACCTGAGTCCGAGAAGTTTTGTATCATTTTTTGCTTGGCTAGGCAAACGTTCGTATTCGACTCAGAAGTTCGACAAAAATTATCCAAACTGTCACTCTCTTGTGGACACCCTCATATCTTTTGTGGACACAATCTACGCAGTTTGTCTGCGTCTACGTAGTTTGCTTGTGCCTACGTAGTTTGGCCGCGTCTACGTAGTTTTCTTGCGATGTCGCCAAATTGACTGCACCATACCAGCACTTATAAGCTGACCCAGCATAGATGATGAACCAAAGCTGATGAAGGGCAGCGGAATACCGGTAATAGGCATGACACCCAGGCACATGCCTACATTTTCCAGAACCTGGAAGGTGAGCATGGCCACAACACCAACGAGAGCAAGCTTGTCGAAGGAGGACTCTGAACGCAATGCCAGAGCAAGAGTGGCAAGCACCAGCCACGCAAACAGACCTAACAGGATAATGGCACCTACAAAGCCAAATTGCTCACAGAGCAAAGCAAAGACAAAGTCGGTATGCGCTTCGGGCAAGAAACCCTGACCAGCTTGGGTGGCATTACCTATCCCTTTGCCAAAGAGACCCCCGGAGCCGACCGCAATCATGGCCTGTTGTAGGTTGTAGCCCGAACCAGTTGGGTCAACCGACGGATCAATAAAAACAATGAGGCGATTAAGCTGGTACTCCTTCAAAATCTGAATGGGAAAGTCTGGGAGCGACGAAGTATAGATGATGAGAGCAACACCTGCAATAAGCAGGGCAAGCGTAGCAAGAACCCACTGCCGCTTGGCACCACCGCAAATAATAATTGCCGCACCTAACACTAAGATGACCAAACCGGTACCCAAGTCGGGCTGGGTAAGGATGAGGAAAAAAGGGACAAGCAGCGTGGCACAGAGCTTGACGTATTCTTTCAGCGTGTCGATACGACCATTGTGCTCTGCCGTAATTGCAGCCATCAACAGAATCGTTACCGGCTTGGCAATCTCCGAGGTTTGTAGGGTGAGCCCTACCAAGGGCACTCGAATCCAACCGTTCATATTATTTGCGTTATAGCTCAAGCCGGGCACACTTGGCAGAAGCATAAGAGCGACATCGAGCACCAGCAGGGCATTGGTCATGTTGGCAAGAGAGCGAACATCATAACGCCACACAACAATGGCAGCCATCGTGCCTATCGCAACACCCAACATTTGTCTGGGAAGCGAGGCGTCCGAAAGGGACAAGGAGGCAGACCACACGACAATGAGACCATAGATAACAAGGAGCACAAGCGGAATAAGTGCAGGCAAATACACCTTCGACGCTGTTGAGTTGCGACGCAGAGCACTGCCAAAGGAGCTATGACCTTTCCCTGAGGCAATTTGGGAAATCCAAGCACCGAGGCTCTTAACGGGAGATTGTGATGAGGGGATTTCGAGAGCCATAGGCCTTCCTAGCGGACATTCTGAGTTGAAACATCACTTGCGGTGTCGGGCTCATCATAAATGACCCCAAGCGTATCGCGCACCGCATACAACGCTGAGTTGGAGCCAAAGCCGCCCTCTTCCATAACGCAGGCAAGAACATACTTTGGATCATCTGCGGGCGCATAGGCACAAAACCATCCGGTGTGATCGTGTCCTGCAACTTCTCCGGTACCCGTCTTACCTGCAACCGTCACCGATAAGTTGGTGAAGTGGGCAGCCATCGATTCATCTTCCTCGTAGATGACCCCGATGAGCGCATCCTGTACCAGCTCAAATGAGGATGCGTCTTCTTCTGCCTCATAGAGTACCTCGGGCGCGTACTCCACAACTGAGCCGGATCCTGCTTGAGATCGCACCTCCTTTAGCATGTGGGGACACCAGATAGTGCCATTGTTGGCGATCCCCATGTACACGCAAGCCATTTGAATCGGTGTGACCAAAATGTCTCCCTGGCCAATAACCAGGTTCGTTAAATCACCGCCGACCCAGCTGCGATCTTCGTCGGAGTAATCGGTGAAGTAGTTCCACTTCCACTCGGCATCCGGCACACGTCCCTGGCCCTCTCCAGGTAGGTCGATTCCTGTTGCCGATCCCAAACCCCACTTGCGATAGGTTTCTTGTAAACCTTCCGGATCATCTGAGTAGTAAAAGTTCATGGCAATTTCGTAGAAAACGGGGTCGCAGGAATAGGTAATGCCCGAGCTCAGCGTCATCGTGCCATGACCATCCGTATTCCAACAATATTGCCCGTACTCTTCTCCATAGCCGGTCCAAAGTCCCGAACAGTAGTACGTGCTACTGGCCGAAGCAATACCATAGTCGAGCGCAGCGAAAACAGACAGTGGCTTAATGGTAGACGCCGATACATACAAGCCAGAAATCGCGCGGTTTAAGAGAGGCTGTCCCGCATCTTCCGAGGATATGGCCTCCCAGTCGTCATTTGAAATGCCACCGATGAATGCTGCAGGATAGTAGCGCGGCGTATTTGCCATTGCAAGAACTGAACCATCGGTTGCATCGAGTACAACGATCGCCCCGCACGAACAGTTGGTATACCCTGCTTCATGTGCCATCTCTATGGCATGTTCTAATCCCTCTTCTGCACCTGCCTGAATAGTGCTGTCTATCGTGAGTACTAAGTCTGCACCAGATTGAGGAGATACCGAAGTGGAAAGCTCCACGACATCACCATTGGCATCTACGTATACGGTCTGCTCTCCGCGAATACCTTGCAAGACATCTTCGTATTGGTACTCAATACCAGACTGGCCAACGGTGTCACCCAGCTCGTAGCTAACGGAATCATCACCTGACTCCTCAGATGCATCTACCTGCTCTTGGGTAACGCTGCCGGTATATCCCAATACCTGACAGGCCAAATCTCCCTGTGGATAGATGCGCTGGACACGCTCTTCAATTGATACGCCCGGAAAAGTGTGGGGGCGTTCCTGAATGATAGCGACGGTACGATTGGTGACATCGCTTATGATGGTGCGCGGACTTTGAGCTCCTTCGGACTCACTTTGGATCTTGCGTAGGCAGGCAACCATGGGCATGCCAAGCAAGTTAGCCAACAGTTGCACTTCAACCGTATCGTCAGCAACATCGCCATCTGCTATGACGGTCAAGCTGGAACGATTGCTCACCAACTCTTCGCCGTTGCAGTCAAGAATACGACCGCGCGCCGCATCTGAGGTCACCGTACGTGTTCGGTTACTCTCTGCAAGCTCCATGTATTCATCGGCAGAAATCAACTGCATTTGCCAAAGACGTACCGTCAAGAAACTGAACACAGAGATACAAATACCGCCCAACACGGAGAGGCGCATCTTAAAGCCTTTTGCAGTTGAGGTATCCGAACCTCCTGCTGCGCGAGGAGTTTGGCCACCAATATCAAGCGAGAGACTATGCTTTGAGCGCAAGAGCCATGCAGCGAGCAGGAGACCCGCCACAATAAGACATACGACGATCCCTATGACAAGCGTAGCACTCATGGTTTACATATCCCGCATTTTGAGGTGACTCCCCCGTGTACCGAGATGATGACCGCGTGCCGAGTTCAGGCGTCTTTCAACAACGAAAAACGAAGAAGATCCCCCTCGTATGGCTAGGAAGTAGTACACCACAACAAAGGGAACGCAGGTCAAAAGGAAGGTTGGCAGAGCACGCAGGAACACGAGACCAAAGAACGAACGTGACTCCCCTACAAAGAGCATAGCGAGGTTGTACACCAGCGCACAAGCCCCGTTGGCCGCAGCAAAGAAACCAAAGCAGGCTGTGGGACCCTCGGTAAAGCGATTGCGACCGTCACGACCCAACAGGTAGGAAGCAAGGGTTAGCTCAAAAGCCATAAGACCGATGGGTCCTGTCGTGGTGAGGTCAAAAAAGAGTCCTGCCAAAAAGCCACATACAACAGCATAGTTGCCACCATAACGCAGTGCGACGCTTGTTGCAAAAACCAGCATGAGATTTGCCCGACCATTCGCAAGGCCAATTTGAGGTACCAGAGCAAGCTGCACAAACATACAAATTCCTGCAAGAGTAACAACGGTGCGGCGCGTTTGGTTGTTGTCGTTAACTTGCATGCAGACTCCTTATGCCGACGCAGTATCGTCGTCAGAACTCTCATCTTCTGAGCTATCCGATTCCTGCGTGGTAGCCACCTGAGAACTCGTAGCGCTATCGGAGGTAGTGCTCGTACTTTCTGAATCACTTTCTGAATCGCTGCTGTACTCTGATTCGGTAGCCTGTTGGCTATCGGTAATGGAAGTTATTACCAAAACCTCTTCGAGGGCATCGATGTTAACGATGGGCTCCACAGAAATCTCGTAGTAGACAGCTCCTTCGGGATACTCAACGTTAGTAACCGTTCCGAGGGGCAAACCCTTGGGATATATGCCTCCCAAACCACTCGTCACAATGATGTCGCCTACCTCAACATCGTTGTCCGTCGTCACCATTTCCATGGAAAGCGACCCATCTGCAGAACCCGTCAGTGTTCCCAATGCTCGTGAGGATTGAACAACTGCAGGAATCGCACTATCTTCATCCGTCAAAAGGCGCACCACGGAAGACGATGTACCGCACTCAATTATTTGACCAATCACACCCGAGCCAGAACACACCGGCATACCCACCTCTAAGCCTGCAGCCGACCCCTTTGCGATGGTAAGCGTTGCAGTCCAAGAATCCGTTGAACCGGAGATGACGGTTGCGGCGGTTGATTCGAGGTCGTAGGTAGACTGCAAATCCAACAGGTCCTGTAAGCTGTTGACAAGAATCTCTGATTCTTCAAGCTCTGCGATGCGCAGGCGTAAGGCTTCGTTTTCCTCTTCGAGCTCGGAGAGCGTGGCAGTGTCTGCGGTAAGGTTATGCACGATGTTTGCAAGCCCTAGGAAGGGGCGTGTCATAAGCATGCCCGCGTACTCAAAGGGAGTCGTAATAACCGTAAATACACTGCGTACAGAGGAAAGCGGGCCAGTTCCCGCTTCGCGACTGCTCAGGGTAACCAAGGTAAGTGAAAGCGCAAGTAAGACGGCACAGAGCTTGCCCGAGCCTCCCTTGGAGTTTGGACTGTTGAGTCTTCCACTCCCAAGGCTTCGTAAAGCCATATAGATCACCCGCTAGGCTGAGCTTTGCACGAAACCGCCGGACAATGCATTGGCCTCAAGCACCTTTGCACAGCCAACAACAACGTTTTCCAGGGCAGTAGGACTGACATTAACCGGCACGCCCGTTTCATCGCGCAGGCGCTGATCAAGACCACGCAACAGGCCACCGCCGCCCGTGAGCAAAATGCCGTAGTACATGAGGTCACTTGCTAAATCGGGGGGCGTGGCATCGAGGGTATCTTTTACCGCCTTGGTAATTTCATCGAGCGGTCGATCGAGCGACCGGCGAATTTCTTCACTTTCAATACGAACCGACTTGGGCAGGCCACTGATGACATCGCGCCCGTTAACTTCAACGTCGAGTTCTTCGGCCAGAGGAACTGCAGAACCAACTTTAATCTTGATATCTTCTGCCGTGCGCTCACCGATAGAGAGGCTGTAGGCATCGCGTACATGGGTGAGAATTGCCTGGTCAAACTCATCGCCAGCCGTACGAATAGACTGTGAAACAACGATGCCACCCATGGCAATAACGGCAACCTCTGTTGTACCGCCACCAATGTCAACGACCATAGAACCCGTTGGATCCTCAATCGGCAAATCCGATCCAATAGCCGCAGCCATGGGTTCCTCAATAAGATATGCCTGGCGAGCCCCTGCGGTAATGGTTGCTTCAAAAACAGCACGCTTTTCTACCGAGGTAACACCAGAGGGTACACAAATCACCACCCGCGGACGCGGAGCGAAAATAAAGCGCTGTCCGATAGCCTTGTCGATGAAGTAACGCAGCATGGCCTCGGTTACGTCAAAGTCGGCAATAACGCCATCTTTGAGGGGACGTACCGCAACGATGGAACCAGGAGTACGCCCGACCATACGCTTTGCATCGGCACCAACCGCAAGAACACGGTTTTCTACTTTATCAACAGCAACTACCGAGGGCTCATTGAGCACGATGCCTTCCCCGCGTACCGAAACAAGCGTGTTGGCGGTACCAAGGTCTACGGCCAAGTCGGTCCCGTAATCGCCGAATATGGAGTCGAATATCGACATATGGCAGAACTCCCAGCTTATCGACTCGAGCAGTCAAACACGGCCTACTCCGAAGAAATAGTACCCTCGCTTGTGGTCATGGCATCAGACGAACTGTCCGTATCGGTGGAGGAATCATCAGAGGACGTACTCGTGCTCGAAGAGTTCGAGGAACTCGATGAGACAAGAGATGAGGTCGCGTCCTCGTCGAGTGAATCGTACACAAGTTCCACAGAGGTAACCTTCCAGCTAATACCATCACGAACCATTTCGACCTGATACGATTGCTCACCACCCGAAGACAGTTGTGCAACAACCAGCAAGGTAGAGCTTGTCATATCCTGATCGATACCCTCGACGGTGATGGTCGCATCATCCGAAATAATGAGCTCAATCTCACGTCGAGCCTCCGAAGAAACGCTTGAATCAAGATAGGATCCTATGTCCCCACTCGAAGCCGAGAACAAACCCTCTACCACCGCTTGCTGTGTAGGCCAGCCGTAGCCGCAATAGTAGGCAACGCCTGCAGCGCCCGCAAGCAACAGTAACATAACAAGAATGACAAACAAAACGCGCAGCCCTCTGTGCCCACGGCGCTTACGCGGGCGACTATCGTTTGCCTGCGACATAAGTTCTTCTTCAGTTACCGTGAAAAAGCCTGTATCCTCAGGATTCGGCATGAATTCACCCGATTTACCCAAGGGATCGAGCGGATCGTAGTTGGTAACAGAACTGTATATACCACCTGTGTCGTAGGCAGGAGCAGCAGCAAAATTGGAGCTATCTACCGTGTCGTAGGTACCCGCAGCATTCTGTCCATAGCCAGCGGCTCGTAGGAGATCGTCGGTTTCTGAGGCACGACTCTGAGAAGCAATGGTGCGCTGAGCCGTTTCATATGACGTGCGCTGTGTTGGACTCAGCTGATAGCCAGTCGAGAGCGCCCGTCCATAGGCATCCACCGACTCGGGCAAGCGGTTAGAAGCTGCATAGGCATCACCCAGCATGGCGTAGAGCGCACTTTGATCGGTTTCAGGAGTAGAAAAGTCCAACGCAGTTCTATACGCCTCGATCGCATCAACTGGTCGTCCCAACTGCATAAAGCACTCACCCAGGTTCGCAAGCGAACGCGAGGGATCCACATTCGACTCGTCGATAGCAGCGTTGCGAAAAGCCACACCTGCAGAGCGCACGTCGCCCAAGGCAAGGTAGGCTCTGCCTAACGACATCTGAATCTTATACGGAGTTTTATAGGTGGTATCCGCCAGCGCTGCGTTGAGCGCGCTAATCGCCTCTTCATTGCGCCCGGCACCTACGAGCGCCCGACCCCTGTTACACTGCAGAGCCCCAACCCTAGCGTATCCTGCATCAAGCAAAGCAGTCTCGTAGGCACGAGCAGCCTCATCAAAGCGGCCAAGTTTCATGAGCGAGTTACCCAAAAGGTGATCAACCTCGCCTGAAATCTCTCCTGGTTGCTTTACCTGAGAAAGGTACTGAGCCGCTATAGCCCAATTTCCTTGTTGGTACGCAGCTCTGCCTGCTTCAAATGCCTGTATATCCACAAGCAACTCCTTATTTGTATACATACTCTCCAGATAGGATACAACTCTTTAACACCTACTGTATTCTATCAGGTCGCACCTGGTTCCACATTTTTGGCAGACGCCTAGGAGACGCGAGGCTCTGCGGCGTCATAGTTTGACAGACGCCTAGGAAGCCTGGGGCTCCGCAGCGTCATAGTTTGCCTCAAACAGTACCAAATAGGTATTCCTCCCGTCGGCATTGCGCTCAGCGTTAAGAATAGCCTCAATGGACGAGCGATCGCTTGCAGGATCGGACGATTCAAGTATCGCACTCCACGCCGAACAAATGTTGTCGGAGTAGTTGCGCAGCCAATTGCCGAGGTTGAGCAAGGCTTCCTGTGTCTGTGTATAGGTACCATCCACAGTGTCCACTTCACGAATGCTGTCAATCAGGTTTGACAGTTCAATGGATATAAGCGTTGCTTCATATGCTGCAGCTTGAACCTCGTCATCAGTGCCGGAAAAGCCAAGTTCTTCGAGCTCCTCCTCGTTGGCAACAATTTGGTCACGCAAATCCGCAAGACTCTCCCACATCCCGTAGAAACTCTGGTAGCTCGACTCTTCTGCAGTTAGCTCAACTTCGGTCTCATCACTTTCAGACTCTGCACTTTTATCCTGTGCCGAGAGCGAATCGAGTGTTCCAGGATATCCTGCTTGGGACGTATCGGCAGGCGTTGTTGCACTTGTTGAAAAGGCCTGCGGATCCCAGGGATGCGTAATAACAAGCGTGATACCACCCACGATAAGCAGGGCTGCAATGGCGGCAACTACAATTGATCGCGTGTTTAACATGCGTCCACCGGGCTCATCAGTTTCAGCGGGATTGCCGGGAAGCGCCGTCTCCAGGCGTGGGATTACATTGGTATCTTCGAGCTCTTTTGCTTCCTCTTGAGCTTCCTTTTGAGTTTCTTCTTGAGCTGGTGAGAAGGACAGCTCGTTCGACGCAGGATCGGCAAGACGCGCATCAATATCCTGAACGCTCCGTGTGTTCTCGGGACTTGTTTCAGACAAATCCACTACCTGCAAACCACAGCGCGGACACCAGGTATCACCCTGAGGCACCAGGGAACCGCAGCCCTTGCAGTAGACGTGCTGAGGCGCATGAGCATCGGCGAGACGGCTCATCGATGCTTGGCATGCAGGACAGACACGCGATTTATCTGGTATATGCCTACCGCAGGAAGGACAGATCACCGTATCCTCCAAACATTATCATTCTCGTGTCCCGCAACAGTCACGTACCCCGTAACAGTCTCGTGCCCCGTGACCCTCATGAACGAGCGACAGTCCCGTGACCCGCACCAGTCTCATGAACGAGCGACTCGAGCACAAAGGGCAAGATACCGCCTTGGCTGATGTAGTACCCTTCCGTAGGAGTATCTACCCGTACACGACAGCTAAAGTCTGTTGTAGTACCATCGGCGCGTTCAGCATGAACACCAACCGTTGCCGAGGCAGGCAAGCCTTGGGACAAATCGATGGGATCAATACGGTACTGCTCGCTTCCATCGAGCTTGAGCGAGGCAGCTGACTGTCCATCGATAAACTCGAGGGGCACAATTCCCATGCCAATGAGGTTTGAGCGATGGATACGCTCAAAGCTCTCAGCGATAACTGCGCGTACACCGAGAAGCGCAGGGCCCTTACCTGCCCAGTCTCTACTCGAACCAGATCCGTAAAGTTTGCCCGCTACAACGATAAGCGGTATTCCTTGCGCACGATAGCTCGCTGAGGCATCGAATACCGTTTCGATTTCACCCGTGATCATGTTCTTCGTCCAGCAACCCCGTCGTCCTTCGGCAAGGTAATTTTCGAGTTTGACGTTCGCAAAGGTTCCACGCACCATGACCTCATGATTACCACGACGACTGCCATAGGAGTTAAAGTCCTGCGCAGCAATGCCGTGCTGTTCCAAATAGCGCGCTGCAGGTGAGTTGGGTGCAATGCTTCCCGCAGGAGAAATGTGATCGGTGGTAACAAAGTCTCCAAGATGAACCAGTGCACGTGCACACGAGAGCTCAAAGCTCGTGCTCGTACGAGCAATGTCGAAATACGGAGGCCTCCTCACGTAGGTCGAGCTTTCATCCCACGCAAAGGTTGCAGACGATCCTGCATCAATGGCTGCCCACTCAGCGCTGCCCTCGAACAGGTACTGAGCGCTTAGTGCAAAGAGCTCGCTCGAAAGATGCGTGTTGAGGATGTGCTCAACCTCTGCATCCGAAGGCACAATGTCGCAAAGATAGACTGGACTGCCATCGCCTCCGATCCCCACGGGCTCACAGCTCAGGTCAACATCCATCGTACCCACTAAAGAGTAGGCAACAACCAAAGCAGGATCGCATAGGTAGTTTTGGCTCACATCAGCAGAGATCCTGCCCTCAAAGTTGCGATTACCCGAGAGCACACTGGTAAGCTCGAGATCTCCAGCAACCTGAGCCATGCCCGGAAAAATGTCGCCCGAGTTCCCAATACAGCTCATGCAGCCAAAGCCACAGGTACAAAACCCAAGCTCCTGCAAGGCATCCATGAGGCCAGAGCGCTCAAGTAAAAACTGAGCGACGTGGCTTCCTGGAGCAAGAATCTTTTTCACCCATGATTTTGGAGCGAGTCCCCGCTCACATGCCTTCTTCGCCACAAGGCCCGCGCGTACCATCATGGCGGGATCGGTTGCGGTCGTACAACTCGTGATGGCCGCGATAGCGATGGCACCATGACTCAGTTCGTGCATGCCATCAGGACAGTGCACCGCAACCGCTGGGCTCTCAAGGTCGCGCTCATGTTTTTTGCAGCTTTCCTCTACGCGCCCTTTCAGCTCTGCAATACAGAGACGATCGTGTGGGCGCGAAGGCCCAGCAAGGCTGGGCACCACGCGGGACAGATCGAGGGTGAGGCTGCGGGCGTAGTGGCGCGCGTGCGCATCAAGGCCAAACATGCCTTGGTGCTCCAAATACTGCTGTATGCGCGCCACCTCATCTGAGGGTCGGTTGGTGAGGTGCATGTACTCAATGACTGCTTGGTCTACGGGGAACAGCGTCGAGGTACAGCCATACTCCGGTGTCATATTCGCTATGCAGCTACGCTGCGTTGGCGTAAGGGCGCAAACGCCAGATCCAGTTACTTCCACGATCGAACCTACCACGCCTTCTGCACGCAGGAGTTCGGCAACATGCAAGGCAACATCCATGCCGCCAACGCCATCGTTGAGCTCGCCTTCAAGGCGGAGCTCGACCACGGTGGGCACGAGCATGGTAATGGGCTGGCCGAGGGCAGCTGCTTCTGCCTCAATGCCGCCAACACCCCATCCCAAGATACCAATGCCATTGGCAGTAGTGGTGTGGGAGTCGGTACCAACTAAGGTATCGAAGCAAAGCGTGGGTACATCGGCAGATGCCAAGCTGTCACACATAACGACACGCCCGAAGCGCTCGATGTTCAACTGATGACAAATACCCCCTCCAGGAGGAACAATCTCTACGTTCTCAAAGGATTTACTTGCCCACTTAAGGAAGGAGAAGCGTTCACGATTTCGCTCAGCCTCGAGCCTTTGGTTGGTCTGACAGGCCGAGACACTACCCACCTCATCCGCAACAACCGAGTGATCAATGATCAGCGTACAGGGAATGCGAGGATTAACGATGGACGGATCTTTTCCAAGACGCGCCACCTCATCGCGCATTGCAGCGAAGTCCACAAATACCGGCACGCCGGTAAAATCCTGGAACAGTACGCGCGTTGGCATGAATTCAATCTCGCTGCCCGAGGCACCACTCAGCCCCGCGCGCAGTATGGCCTCAGCTGCAGCATATGCATCTTCATCACGTGAAGCGCGGCGAATCACGTTTTCAAGGAGAATCACGAGCGCACGAGGCAGAAGATCGACCCCGGGAATATGAGAAATGTCATAGTATTGATACGCCCCGTCGCACATGAGTTTGGGGCGACGTGCTACAGAGACGGCAGATTTAAGGTCGTTCCAAGCTGTGCAGGTATTTTCCGATGAGCCTGCGAAGGCGTGCGAGGTATCTTGTTCGTTGATGCGTGTCATGCCTTGCTCCTAACCAAGCGACGAAGTGACCGATGGAGCCATCTTCCACAGATTGTTTCGTAATACGGCGATACAAACAGGCAAAACTCGCAACACCCACACCAGCGGATAGTGCCGTGAGGATGTTTTGCCCGAGATTAGTCTGAGCCACCTCGAAAAGAGAGGCAAACATAGTACAGCCAAAGATCATAATACCTGCAACAATTACCAGAACACTCATACGCAGCGGTGTAACAGGCGTCGCAAGGGTGGAGATAAGCGCGTAGCCCACCGCCGCAACCACATACATACACATCGTTGAGGTTTGAGCATCGGCACTACCCACAAGCCGATCGACAAGGATGATGGGTGCTAAACCGAGCACAATACCTAAGGACGCGGGCAGGGAGTACGCAAGAACATTGGCTAAGAAACGACCTTTTAGCCGCTCGTGATTTGGCTCGACCGCCAGTATTAACGACGGAACACCGATAACTGCAACTGAAATCAAGGTTGACTGAATAGGCATAAAGGGATACGGCGGCCAAATGGAACACGCAAAGGCGAGCAGCATAGTAAATACCGTCTTGACGGTAAACAGCGACGCTGAGCGCTGGAGGTTGTTAATTGATTTGCGCCCTTCGCTCACAATCTCGGGCATGTGAGCAAAGTCGTTATCAACCAGCACTAAGTCGGCAACGTTACGCGCAACGTCCGAGCCGGACGACACAGCCACCGAGCAATCTGCCTCGCGCAAGGCCAAAACATCGTTCACACCGTCTCCCGTCATAGCCACCGTGTGTCCCGCATAGCGGAAGGCACGCACCAACGATCGCTTTTGGTCGGGCGTGACACGTCCAAAGATGCAGTACTTCTCGACGGCATGACGAAGCTGCAGCGGAGTAGTAAGTGTGGAGGCGTCAACATAGTCGTGTGCATTTGGGATCCCCACACGCTGAGCAATACCAGAAACTGTTTTAGGATCATCGCCAGAAATAACAACAAGACGAACATCGCGCTTCTTAAAGAACTGCACCGTATCAGGAGCGGTAGCACGAATCGTATCGCGCAGGGCAACATACCCAATGAGTTGCGGCTCTCCCTGAGCCACACCTTGTTCGTCAAAGCCCTCACAGCTTGCCACGACAAGCACACGGGCTGTCTCACCAAAGGCTCTCAGCTGCTGCTCAATCTGGGCTGAAACCTCAGGCAGGACAAACTGCGCAGCACCCATAAGGTAGGCCTTGCCCGACCGGGTAACGCAGCCCGAACGCTTGGTAGCAGAAGAAAAGGCAATGTGACGCACAATGGGCTCCGAGCGCAAATGTTGTGCCCATACATAGGAACGAATGGCGAGACTCGTATCGTTTAAATCATCACCTGAGGCAGCAATAAGGGAAACGAGCGCCGCATGCAGCTCTGCGATGTCTGTGCCCGGTACAGGACACACATGGGTTACTTCCATCTCACCGCTGGTGATCGTTCCCGTTTTATCCAGACACATAACATCTACCCGAGCAAAGCTCTCGATGCTATAGAGCCTTTGCACGAGCACCTGTTTAGTGGCAAGACGCGTTGCGGCAAGGGCAAACACCGAGCTGGTGAGCAGCACCAAGCCCTGGGGCACCATACCCACAATGGCAGATACCGTGGTTAGTACTGAGTCGATAAAGGGGGTTCCTGTTTGCAGTGTGCGCACAAACAAAAAGATTCCCAGCGGAATAAGTATCACCGTGACCATGCGGATAAGATCATCAATTGAATCGACAATTTCAGAGTGAGCCTTGCGCATCTGGCGTGCCCCCGCATTGATGCGCGCAGCGTAGCCTTCTCCACCAACTCGGATAACACGGCACACCACCGCCCCCGAATCGAGAAAGCTCCCACTTACAACCTCATCTCCTGCGATTTTATCCACCGGGAGCGACTCGCCGGTAACTAGACTTTCGTTAAGTGCAGCCTCCCCTGCTATAACAAGGGAATCGGCTGGCACTTGATCACCTCGTGCCAGCCGAACGCAGTCATCGAGAACAACGCTTTCTATGGGAATCGACTGCTCCACCCCATCACGAATCACACGCACAGGACGCGCGGCAAGAATTGACAGCTTATCGATGGCACGCTTGGCGCGCACCTCCTGAAAGGCACCGATAATAAGGTTGGCAAAAACTGGCAGCACAAAGAGCATGTTAGAGAGCCGACCAGTACACAGCACGAGGATGGCGAGGCCAACCATGAGTCCGTTAAATGGCGTAAAGGCATGCTCTGAAATGATTTGAGGAACAGTTTTGGTCGGGACATCACTGCTTACATTTACCTTACCCTCACGAATGCGCTGAGCTACCTCACTTTGTGTGAGCCCCCGAATGCGCTCGGGCGCAGCATCGCTCATCGTAGGATCCTCCTTGGCGCAGGGAACCGGCAAGCTCCCATAACACGGGAGGGGATGGTGCCCTCGGCGGGACTCGAACCCGCGACCTTTCGCTCCGGAGGCGAACGCTCTCATCCACTGAGCTACA
>CAYTTI010000010.1:1223-16765 GCA_964440675.1 uncultured Coriobacteriaceae bacterium | reverse complement strand
ACCCCCGAGAGCTCCGAGAGTAAAAAATCGGTAACTGCGCGTGGAGGCCACCATGACATGTCCTGCAGCCCTTGTATTTCCTCGCCGGCGCTCTGCTGAGCGTCCAGCTCCGACAGCTCGGCGATGCAGCGCGCAAAGCCCATAAAGGCGCGTGTCGCTTCAAGGCTGCTCAACGCTTGGCTGCGCACACCTACAACATGGCAGTTGCGTGCTGCAAGTTTGGGCGCTAACTCACGCCAGGCCCAGTCGGGATTGGGAACCACGACACCAACATGTACGTACTTTTCAGGCAGTGCCTCGACAGCTTGAGCAATGAGTTCAGCCTCGGCCAAAGGTCCTGCTGCCTGCAGGAGTTCAACTGCACCACTCGCACGCAGGAAATCGTGGTGCTCACGGGAAAACACCGTGTTTCGCAGGGTTTCAAGCTCGTCTGCTGCTACGCTTGCAGCTACATGCCCCACAGCATCAGGTTGTGCGGTGACAGACGCACAGATATCGTCTGCATACAAATTGCGCAGTGATCGCTCAAGCACCCGAGGTGCATCAGATTCAGCGCCTCCCGTTGTGCGGATCACCACGCATACCTCGTGATTCTGTGCCTGTGTACACAGCATCGACTGTGCAGCAAGACCCAACGTGTCAAATCCACAATACAGGGTGGGATAGATCTGAGCGCCTTGAGCCTCTAACAGCTGTGGCAGGCGGTACATTACCTCACTCATTTCAACACAGTTGCGCTGCTTGAGTTCCTCCAAGTAAGCGCAAGCAAGGTCAATAAAGTGCTCTTCTGCCTGAGTAAGCGGCCGTGAAGCTACAAGCTCATGATGCTTCATAGCCGAAATCCAGGGTGCACAGTCGTCTATAAACGTGGAGAGCGCATCGGCCATACCGTTGGTGTCAAAGACCGCTTTATGCGTTCTTTGAGCTTCCCCATGTAACATCAAGCGAAGCAGGGCTCCGCGCTGTGCAGCAGACACTATGCTGCGTCCGTCGCCCCATACCTCCCAGCGCTCCTGCGACCATGCAACAGGCGTGGTGCAGCTCACCCCTAGTGACAGCTGCGGATACTGCGCAAGCGTTTTCTGTACTTCACGCGCTTGTGCAAGGGAGGGCAGCATGATGCACGCCCGTCCGCACTCAGCAAGGCCGCAGGCGACGACCTCGACAAGAGCAGGGGGCAACACATCATGTGTACTTGTATGCATGATCGTGAGAGCCATACCCTACCTGTTTTGCTTGAAAAACCGTATCGGTTGTATAGTAGCGCGAAGGGAGAGCATACGAGATGGGCGAGTTTAGACATCCAGCCGATCGAGAACGATCCGATACCCACCGGTAGAGCCATTTAAGCACTTAGAGACACGACTCACCGTTGTAGAGGAAGCTCCCGTACAACGCGAAACTTCTACATATGAAGCTCCCTCATCGAGCAAGTGAGCTACTGCAAAACGCTGTGACAGCTCTTCAATCTCTCTGCGAGAACAGATATCTTCAAGAAAGGCACGAGCCTCGTCAACAGTTGCAAGCGTACACAAGGCCTTGCACAGAACCGAAAATCCCAATTCGAGCGAATAGTCACCGTACGATTGAGTACTCAACATATGCCACCTATAGTGAGCGAAGCCCCTCCACTAAACCGGTTTTCGACTCAGTAGTTTCGTCTACTTCTTTTACGAAGCGTGCGGGACACCCTGCAACAACAACCCCTGGATCCACGTCTTCTACTACCACGGCACCTGCCGCAACCACAGCACCCGTACCAATACGACATCCTTCAAGCACGACAGCATTAGCACCGATCATTACCTTATCTTCAACAACAACTGGTGTTGCACTGGCCGGCTCAATTACTCCCGCCAGCACTGTTCCCGCGCCTATGTGGCAATGAGCGCCTACGATGGCACGACCACCCAACACAGCACCCATATCGATCATGGTACCTGCACCAACGACAGCACCAATATTGATAATAGCACCCATCATCACCACGGCGTTATCGCCAATCTCCACCTTATCGCGAATAATGGCACCGGGCTCGATGCGGGCGTTAAGCGAACGAGTGTCGAGCAGTGGCACAGCAGAATTGCGTCGGTCGTACTCAACGACAATGTCTTCTATCTCTTCGGCATGCTCACGAACAATAGGCTCAAGCTCTGCCCAGTCGCCAAATACTACCTTATCGCCTAGGCCAAATACCTGAGCACTTCCATATGATATGGAGGCACCTGCAGCTTCACGCACATGCATACACACCGGCGTGCGCTTAGTAGCCGTTGCTATAAAGTTGATTATTTCTTGTGCGTCCATGAGCTACTCCGTCTCAAACATCAGTTCATCGAAGGTATAGAAGCCGGGCGCAGCACTCATTAAGCGACGTGCGCACGCTATTGCTCCATCCACAAATATCTGCCTACTTGTGGCTCGATGGCTCAAGCACAGCTCTTCATCATTCCCAAAAAAGTGAACTTCATGGGTGCCCGCAGCACTTCCCCCTCTTAAAGCATGCACTCCGATTTCACCAGAGGGTCGCTCACCCACCATACCCGAGCGTCCATAGCACACGGAGCACGCCCTTTGGGGATCTACCTCTTTGAGCAATGCTAGCGCAGTGCCTGACGGAGCATCGGCTTTTTTGTTGTGATGCGTCTCGACAATTTCTATGTCCCAACCCGCCAGGAAGCGTGCAGCTTGCGCCGCTACATAGCGCAGCGACGCTACCCCCAACGAATAGTTTGCCGAATACACCACTGCCTGAGTCTGTCCCAGCTCTGCAAGCAGCTGCATATCCGTATCCTCGAGGCCAGTTGTACCTGATACGAGCTTACACCCCACACGCTTGGCATAGTCCACCATGGGTCGCAGCATCGCTTTGTTTGAAAAATCGATAATCAAATCGGCCTCGGGTGCAATACCAGGAGCTACGTCGGAAGCCATGCCGGGTGCCGGAGCCACGCCAGAACCCACATCGGGAGCTACGTCGGGTGCCACATCGGGAGCCGTGCCAGGAGCCACAGAACTCAGCTGATCCATAGTTTCTTTGCCAATAGTGCCTACCACCACAAAGTTTGGATCTTGGGCGAGTGTGTCGTACACCAGTGTGCCCATGCGTCCATTGCCTACCACCAGTGTTCGCACTGCTTCCATCGCTACTCCTCACACCTAGCTTCCATCGCTACTCCTCACCTATCAGCTGAGCCTGACGCATGGCCGCATACAAGCGCTCGCGATTAGCAGAGCCCATAGGCCAAAGCGGCATGCGATAGTTCTCTTCAATCAGACCCATCTTGGCAAGCGCCGCCTTGACAGGAATGGGGTTTACCTCGCAGAACAGCGCATGAATAAGCTCGAGATTCTCCAGCTGTATGCGTCGTGCTTGCTCAGTATCACCCGACAGGTAGCTCATCACCATGTCATGTACGGTACGAGGCGCGATATCGGCCCATACAGATATAACTCCGGTACCGCCAAGCGCGAGCAGGGGTACAACCATGTCGTCATTGCCCGACCACAGACGGAAATCGCTCGAAACATACTGAGCCGCCATCGTTGTCCAGCCGATATCTCCTGTTGCATCCTTGACGCCCCATGCGTTTGCATGGCGAGCTAAGCGCTCTAGGTTGTACTCAGAGATGGAGCAGCCCGTACGACCCGGAATTTGATAGAGTACACAGGGCAGATTCACCGCATCCATAACCTGCACAAAGTGCTGGTATATGCCCTCTTCGTTACTCTTGTTATAGTAGGGCGTTATAAGCAGAAGACCGTCAACCCCATGCTTTTGCAGCTCGAGCGACTTGCGCAAGCTCTCAGCAGTTGCATTCGAGCCCGCACCGCCAATTACCGGTACTCTGCCTCTCACGTGGCGTACCACAAAGTCGGCTACCGCCACGTCTTCTGCATCGGTCATAGCCGATGACTCACCCGTTGTTCCGAGCACCAAAATACCGTCGGTACCATTTTCTATGTGGAATTCCACCAGACGTTCAAGCGCCTCATAATCGACCGAGCCATCTTTTTTGAATGGTGTAATCAGTGCGACCACAGAACCGGTAAGCCTTGTCATGTCCATAGTGTTGCCTCCTTGAGCTTGTCTCCTAATGTCAAACAGTCCAATGTTGCAAAGTAATCCGCTGGTGTTTCTGCCCGCCGTATGAGCCGGAAACTTCCCTCACGTGTCAGCAAGATCTCTGCGGGACGAAGTTTTCCGTTGTAGTTAAAGCCCATAGAGCGACAGTGTGCCCCCGCATCATGGATGAAAAGAATGTCACCCTCACCACAGGCCGGCAAACACCGGTCATGAGCAAGCCGATCGCTGTTCTCACACAGGCCACCAACGACGTGGTAGACATGGTCATGGGGCAAGCTGCGCTTACCTACAACCGTTATGTGGTGATAGGCGTCATACATCATGGGACGTATGAGATCGGCCGAACATGCATCGCAGCCAAGGAATTCGTGATAGGTTGATTTAGTGGCAATAACCCGGGTAATAAGCGCACCAAAGGGCCCCATCATAAAGCGACCAAGCTCGGTGTAGAGAGCCAAGGCACCTTGAGAGGGGTCGCCCAGGATTTCTTCGTACACACGGCGTACGTCCTGGCCAATGCGTGCAATATCGCAGGGTTCGTCATCGGGAGAATAGTCAACGCCAACGCCACCAGATAAATTAACAAAGGCAAGCCTAATTCCCAGTTCCGTATACACGTCCTGCACAAAGGTGAACAACATGCGTGCCAGCGTGGGAAAGTACTCATGTGCAAGTGAATTCGACGCGAGAAATGCATGGACACCAAGGCGGGCAACCCCTGCCTCATGAAGCTCCTTGAGCGCTTGCAAGGCCTGTGCTCTCGTCATCCCAAACTTAGAGCTTTCTGGCTCACCTTGAATGCCATTTGCCAAAGCGAGCCTGCCACCTGGGTTCAGACGCACACTCATGGCACGGGGAAACGATTTACAACTGCGCTTATAGTGCTCAAGCTGCACAATGTCGTCGAGGTTGGTAATGGCTCCTAGCTTATGCGCCAGCCGATAGTCCACATCGGGAGTCTCGTTAGACGAGAACATGATGTCAGCGCCTGTAATCCCCATAGCCTCTGCAAGTAGCAGCTCGGTGGCAGTAGCACAGTCCAAACCACAACCATATGCTGTGAGAAGTGCGATGAGCTCGGGATTAGGATTTGCCTTAACAGCAAAGTATTCACGAAAGCCTGGATTCCACGAAAAGGCATCAAGCAGCTGTTGCGCACGCTTTTGAATGCCAGCCTCATCGTATAAATAAAAAGGTGTTGGAAATGTAGCAACTGCGCTTCGCAGCTGATCATCAGATGCAAACGGTTCTTTGTGCGCCACGTCCCCTCCCGACTATCCTGGACGTAGGCGCTTTCCCAGCGTGCCTCGATGCAGGCATAATCGGGATAGCGCCCCCGCAGAACTGCTTCTGCGGACAGTCCTGCGGGTATTCCCCGCAGACCCACCCTGCACATGCGCCCATGCACAGAGTTCGGCGGAATCACCTTACGAGAGGTCATAGCCTGCCAGCTCGCTCACGCTTTTCTCATCCGCGCCTCTACCGACAAGCAAGACTTTAGCACATGCCCGTGCTACTTCAAATGAATATCTGATTACAGGATCTGCAGGAGCTCTGATGCCAGTGTGTCAACATGCCCCACGCGAGATGAATTTGGTCGCAGGCGGATTACAGCACTTGCAGGAGCTCTGGCTCTAGTATGCGCGACCCGTATCCCACAATGGTTCCAGCGTGCGCCCACAGCCCTCGCTTGACCGCTGCTCGAGCTGCGAAGGTAGAAGCTTGCACGTTTTCACACAAAGCAAAGATACAACTTCCAGAACCCGTAACCATCGCCTTGTGCACACCGGGAAGATGCGCAAGCCACATTTTGAGTTCGCTTAGCTCAAAGACAATGCGCTCCGCTATAGGTTCCAGGTTGTTTTCAATGTACTGAGGTAGGTCGTTCCAGCGTCGCTCGCGCAAGAGCCTGCGTAATGTGTTGGGACTCGCGGGAGCCACGGGCCTAAGATCGTACTCATCGTAGGCCTCACCTGCAGTAATGCCAGCACCCATGCGCGTCGGCTTGATAAGTACCAGGTGAGTGTGTTCAATAGGGGCAAAAACCTCCTGTACCTCATCACCTGCACCGACCAAGTACGTAGGCGCGCCCTCCAAGAAGAAGGGAACATCTGCTCCTACTTCTTTTGCAACCGCAAAGCACTCATCGCAGTGAGGGTCGATTCCCCATAGCTTGCATATCGCCACAATTACTGCCGCAGCATCCGAACTTGACCCACCAAGCCCAGCACGATCAGGGATGTGCTTTTCAACAGTGATAGAAAACCTTGCGTCCCGTCCAAAGCGTTGACCCATCTTTTGAGCAGCAGCCCAACAGGTATTACTTTGTTGAGGAATGCCTATCTCGGGTGTACACCTCACTGAAAGATGAGTGCTTTCTCTTACCTCAACAAAATCGGCTACGTCTACGCAGCACATAAGCGAATCGACCCTATGGTATCCACGACCATCGAGTTCCGGATGCACTCCTAGAAAGAGATTGATTTTTGCAGGAGCTTCCACCCACACACAGGACATATCCAACCTACCTGTTACACGTTTACTCTGGAACAACAAAGCTGCCCAGAAGCGACTCGCCAGTATCGGGATCAAAGAGCTCAACAGCTCCTGTAAGCACATCTACGTACTGATACGACTGGCGCGAGACGCGACCTCTGCGACCTGCAACCTCAACAACGAATAGTGATGGATGTGCTTGGATGAGCGTTCCCATGCACTCAATAACTCTACTGCGTCCTAAATTCGCACGAACACGAATCTTTTGACCCTGTATCCCAAATAACAAATCGTGAATTTCATCGATTCGATTAACAGAGGGAATCTCGCTCTCCATTACACATCCCCTTACCAAAAATCCCTACAGGCCTTACAGACCTGATATACCTTGCAGAAGTGATCTGTTACAAGAAAAAAGCTGGGTCAAAAACTAGTCATTTCTTGCACACATCCGGCGTGTTATCGTATGACAGCTCAGGACATACGAAGTCGCTTATACATGAGATACCATCGCATTACCACGAGTCTATAGCGCAATAGCGCGATACTATTTGCCGCTTCGCATGCCTCAATGCGTGAGTTTCTCCGCCAAGGCAACAAGGGCATGATAGCGATGAGAAATCCTGTTCTTTTCTGCTGCGGTAAGCTCGGCCATCGTACGCCCCGGAACATCCTGCGGCAAGAACAAGGGATCGTAACCAAAGCCATACACTCCACGCGGCTCACATGCTATGCTTCCCTCACAATAGCCGATACCCTCTTGATAGCTACCGTCTTCGTACGCAATTACCACACAGGAACAAAAGCGTGCACTGCGCTTGGCCTGCGGTACCTGTGATAATTCAGCAAGGAGTTTCTCATTGTTGGCAGCATCGTCACCATGAGCCCCCGCCCAGCGTGCAGAATAAATACCCGGCGCACCATCTAGAGCATCCACCATAAGACCAGAATCATCTGCCACCGCACAGGCACAGCCCGTATGCTCTAAGGCAGCCCGCGCTTTGATAAGTGCGTTATCTAAAAAGCTCGCACCATCCTCAACCGGGTCAGGCCACGAATCAAACGCGGCAGGCGACACAAAGGTATAGCCCGGCATTGCCGTACTTAAAATAGCTGTTATTTCCTGATATTTATGAGCATTGCCCGTGGCTACAACCACCGTACGCTCGCTCTGTATGTTCTCGCTCATTGACTCACCTGTATGTGATCCGCCTGTATGTTCATTGCTGCAATGTCATCAAGTTTAACGTGCTCAATTGAATCAAGCGAGTGGCCAAAAATAAAGCTTCCCGCCACGGCAAATGCAGTGATGTCATCTGAGGTAGTAGCAAAGCGATACGGCGGCTCGCCTTGAGCTCCTTGCACGGCACGATCAGGTGTTGCCAGCTCACCACGACGTTTCAGCAGGACTTCCAGCTCCGCCGCTATCTCTTCTGCCGAGCTCACCAAACACACATTGCTTCCCATAGCACGCTGCACTTCCCCAGCAAGCAGGGGAAAATGAGTACAGCCCAGAACAACGGTATCGACTTCGTGATCTAACAATGGTTCAACCGCACCTTGCACAACTGCGTTGACTGCTGGCGTGTCGAAGATCGAAGCGTCGTTGAGCCAATCCTGATGAAGCTGTGCATTGCTCGCAAATTCCTGCTCAACAATTTCTACCAGCACATCTGCTGGAACTTGAATAACGCGAACTCCAGCATCAATTGACTGAATGGCTCGCGGGTACGCACCCGATTCAACGGTACCGCGCGTTGCAAGAACCCCAACACGCCGTGTCCGCGTTGCTTGGATTGCAGCGCGCGCTCCTGGTTCAATAACGCCTAATACGGGCACAGCCAGTGAACGCTGCAGCACATCAAGAGCAGCTGCCGTTGCGGTATTGCACGCGATAATAACTGCCTTAACATCGCGTTCGACAAACCACGCTGCAACTTGACGGGCAAACAGCCGTACTTCCGCCTGATCGCGTATTCCATACGGACAGCGTTTCGTGTCGCCTAGATAGGTAATTGGCTCATAGGGCAGACGAGCCGCAATGGCTCGAGCAACTGTCAAACCACCCAAACCAGAATCGAAAATGCCAATGGCTCTTTCGGGGTAGTGCATATGCAGCCTCCGTATACAGGAAAACCCCGCACACGCGGGGTCTAAAACTGCTGGTGGGCGATGAGGGATTCGAACCCCCAGCCTTGTGCGTGTAAAGCACCTGCGCTAGCCGTTGCGCCAATCGCCCAAAACACCTATGTCCTACTTTCTTATCCAAAGCAGGCACGTGCAGCTGGTAGTGTAGCACAAAAGCATTGTTGTGATATACATATGCCTCTGTCAAACGAAGCGGCTCCTCATATGACGGCTCATACTACAATGAATGAGCACGAGCTTCCCCGTAGATGGTGCAAAGGTATTCGTCCGCGCAATTAACACGGTGTTATAAACATGGCATTCACTATGAAGTCAATAGAACTTGGGTGTATAGCAGACGCCCTCGCTCACAAAGGCTTACTGTTACCTACTCTGTCCGATGCCAGCAGACCCGAGGTAGGTCAGCTAGCTATATGCGGCGCGGCTCATGACTCCCGCGCCGTTGAGCCCAACAATATCTTTATCTGTAAAGGCGAGCGCTTTGATGCAAGCTACTTGCAGCGTGCGATCGAGGCGGGTGCTGCTGCCTACGTATGCAGCGCTGAACTGGCATCTACCCTTGCAGAATGCGCGCCGCACACTCCGGCGCTCGTGGTAGACGACATTCGTCGCGCCATGCCCGTTGTTGCGCGTATGGCATGGGGTAATCCAGATGAGAAGCTGCCTGTTATAGGAATCACTGGCTCTAAGGGAAAGACCACGACAACGTATATGCTGCGCGCCATGATCGATGGCAACGAGGCAGGCGCTCATGCAGCACTGCTCGGCTCTGTTGAGTATTACGATGGAACATGCAGCGGCTTTTCTTCTAACACAACGCCCGAAGCTCCCGAGCTCTACCATCGCTTAGCCAATGCGGCGCGCAATGAGCTCACCATGGTGATGGAAGTTTCAAGCCAAGGACTCAAGTATGGCCGTGTAGACGGCATGCAATTTGACATCGGTGTACTTACCAACCTCGGCCGCGACCATATTTCTCCTGTTGAGCATCCATCCCTTGAGGATTACATCGCCTCGAAGATGCTCTTATTTGCTAGGTCAAAATCGGCTGTTATTGAGGGCAGTTTGCTCGAACGCTCAGAAGTGGCACGCGCGGTGAGCAAACTAGAACTCACAACCTTTTCCTCGCACGATTCCTCCTGCGATATCTATGCTTCAAACATTACCCTTCACGATACGGGCACCAGCTTTGTTGTACATACACCGAGCTGGCAGGAAAGGATGCAGGTAGGTATCCCTGGTCTGTTTAATGTTGATAACGCTCTGTGTGCCATTTCTGTTGCCTACAAGCTCGGTATCACACCGGAACAAATTGCTGGAGCGCTCGCACAGGTACGGGTGCCTGGTCGGATGGAATGCATCGCCAGTGATACGGCCGATGTCATGGGTATCATCGATTTCGCCCATAATGGCCAGTCATTTGAGCGGTTTTTTGAATCCCTACGTGAGGTATATCCTCAACACTACATCGCAACTGTGTTTGGCTGCACGGGAGTTAAGGGTCTTGAACGGCGCACTCAGATGCCTCCTATAGCGGCCAAATATTCAGATATATGCGTCTATACTGAGGATGACCCCGGAACAGAACCCATTGAGAACATCATTGCCGACATGATAGATGCTACCCTGCCGCACACCAACTACCACGTAGTGCTCGATCGCAAGGAAGCAGTACATTACGCCGTGGGCAAGGCATTCGAATCTGCAGCAGGTGGAGTTCCTGCTTTGGTCTGTGTGCTTGGTAAGGGAGAAGAAACGCGTATGTTACGCGCCCGTGGTGCAGAGCCTTGCGAACCCGACTACGACCTTGTACAGCAGGCAATACACCACTTTGATACAACGTACAAAAAGGGGTAAGTACTCATGTCTTTCGATCCTTATCAGGAAGACTATGAGCGCATGAGCTTGCATTTCGGCCGTTCCCTGCAGGGAACTGATCCCTTCTCGGCAGCACGAGCAAGACTGAGCTTTGAGCGCAGGCTTGCACAAAACCGCGACAAACTTCCCCAGTCGGATGAAGATCGCGCCTTTCATCTGGTGGCGCGAGCTACCGATCTCCTTGATTACCAGCTACCGTTTGCTCCAGATGAGCGCGTAGAGGCCATCCTTCGTGATGCACGAGGCTTGATTGATGAGGCCTGCGAGGTAGATCCTACCTGCCACGATGCACTGCGCATGCGCAACGCCTTAGAGCACAACGATCCTGAGGCGCACTATCGCTTTCTTGCCGACGGTGCTGATGAGGTTTTGCGCAGTTGCCAGCAAAGGCGCGTAGACGCACGCCGTCACTACCATGGAAACGCGGCTGTATTGGCAGAGGATATTGCTTTGCGTCCGTACCTACGCTGGATGGCAGCGTACGCGCGCTTGGCACTGATGTGCGGTCGCTACCGGGAATGCATTCGCTGCACCAACGATTCGCTCACACATAACACACACGACCCCTGCGGCATACAAAAAACGGCACTCTACGCATACGCCAAGTTGGAAGATGAAGCCGGCTTGCTGAATACCGTACAACATATGTATCCTTCTGCGACTGCCGATGAAGTGCCGCAAGATCCCTGGGTGGCACTTGCGGGGATTGCACTCGCCTACAGTATGCGTAACTTTCGTCAGGCAACGCAGCTGCTATCACGCTTACTTGAGTGGTATCCCCATGCTGCCGCCACACTGAGCCGCCAAGAAGAAATTGAGACGGGATTATTTGGACGGCTCTGTGTGTCGCCCCAAGGAGGAGATGAGTTGATTCTAGCTGTGTCAGAGGCAGCAGTTCTTCTTCAAGAAGGATGTACCTACACGAGCCCTGGTCCCATTGGAGTATGGATTGCATCCCACCCCTTAGTGCAGGCTCAAGTTAAGCATGAGTGGCATAACAAATCCTACGGTACAACCTCAAACCACAACGATACGCCGGGATCCGGACGAGTCGAGCGCCCCTCATGAATGGCCAGGCTGAGCTTATAGAACGATGCGCTCGACGGCGCGCGCGTGAGCTGGGAGGACTGTCTTCTAAGGCTTACCAAGAGCTTGTCTATACGATACAGGAAAACCCAGGTAAGTTTGTTGTACATCCAGAAGAGCAAGCCTTCGCCAAGGTGGTAGAGGCTCTCGAGTACAACCGACAGGTACAGAGGTATGAGGAAGACCTCGAGTCTGAGGATGAACACTTTGTTAGCCTGCGCGCTCAACGTCTCGAAGGTATACACAGCTTCTGTGAACAGGCGCTCGAGCTGGACCCAGGCTGCTTAGATGCACGACTACTCGAAGTACTCTGCCGCGACGTGCCTCTTCATCAGCAATGCGAAGCCCTCTGCGATGTGTTTGATGCCACTTCGATGCCAAAGGATACGAGCACAACCTCGGATCATAACGATGCTGACATCGCCTTAGCTCATGCAGGTGGTGAGCACGGGATAACTCCAAGCGCCTGTCCCAGCGCCTGTCACAGCGCCTGTCACAGCGCCTGGGACGAAGTATACATGCGGCCCTACCTGCGCCTAGAAGCTTCCCTTGCACGAGCATGCTTTGCATGTATGCACTACAGCCTTGCTTGCACACATGCTGATGCACTGATCCAGATGGATCCAACCGATGCCCTGGGTGCCCGCTTTACCTGGGCACTTGCCCTTGCTCGGCTGGAGCAAGAGGATGAACTCAACGCACTGCAAGCTCGATTTAAGCAGCAGGGCAACGCATGGTTCTACCTTGCGCATGTGCTGCTGCTCTATAAGCTCGACCGAGACCTTCCCGCTCAACGCGCCCTTAAAAGCCTAACCACATTCTGTGAAGGTAGTTCTGAGTGGCTGCAAAACTCCATGCATGCGCTTCCGTACGCTGGAGACTACCTGCCCGACCGGATCAATGGTAACTACCTGCCCGACCGTCCACCGACACGCCCCGGAAGCTTTGAAGAAAGTTGCCAAGCATTTTTAGAAGCGGAAGCCATCCTTATGGATACTCCGGGCTTTATCCCGTGGGCAGCCAGCAAGCTAGAGCGATAGTTACTACTGTTGTTGCAGTGGCCAACTGTTAACTGGTCACCGTTGCTCACGAACTATAGCGGTGGTCGCTGTTGCGGTAGTCACTGTTGCTCACGTGCCAAGTATGGAAGGGCGCGGGTAACGCTTCGTGCAAGCGAGGTACCAACTACGATCTTAAGTACATCCGGCACAACAAAGGGAACGCTACCCACAGCAGCTGCCTCAACAAGCCCCATGTTGCCCATGTATGCAAGCCAGCCCACACCAAACACATGTGTAACGAGCAGTAGCACAATGCAGCACATAAGCTGTACCGTGGTACCGGTATGCCGTAGGCGTATAAGGCTGCACAAGGCCATTGCGAATACAAAGCCCCAAATGTAGCCACCTGTAGGACCAAGTAGTACGCCGATTCCTCCTTGCATCCCACTAAATACGGGCATACCAACAGCCCCCAGAACAACGTAGAGAACAACGGCAACAAAGGATCGTCTCGGAGAAAGTGCGAGCGCAATAAATGCAATTGCCATGGTTTGTAGCGTAAAGGGCACAGGACCAAAAGGCAGATACACCCAGCTTGAAACTGCCATTAAAGCAACGCCTGCGGCCACATAGGTAATGTCTCGTCCAGTGAATGCACGCTTCTTATCCGAACACATAGTAAAATCCCTAATTTTCGACTTGCTTGAATTGCGTTGTGCGGTATCCTCTTGTGGTCAATCTTTTGTGTCCCCATCGTCTAGCGGCCTAGGACTCCGCCCTTTCAAGGCGGCAACACGGGTTCGAGTCCCGTTGGGGGCACCGTTTCTTGTTCTTAAACACCCAAAGACCAATACACCACAAATGCTCACCGCGAAGGGCACCTCAAAGAATGGTAGGGGCGGCGGGACTCGAACCCGCACACCTCGCGGCGAGGGATTTTAAATCCCCTGCGTCTGCCAATTCCGCCACGCCCCCATACGCATTTAAGCCAGCGTACCGTAATACCACAGCTGAAAGCTAGCTTACCTCAACGTTATAATCGAAGGCTTCCAAGTTAGCGGCGACTTTGTCCCATTCACAACTAAACCAGCAACAATTGCTAAGCCCATAAGCAAATCGTTCTCGGTTACGGTGACGCTCGGAACTTGAACCGCATCCATAAGCTCGCCCAGCACGACGATACCGCCAAGAATAACGGAGGCACGCTGTGGCTGCAAGCCAATAACGAAACTACGTTGCTGCGCGCTCAAAAGAGCCATCTCTTGTTCAAGCTTCAAAACAATTTCACGGGTTAACTCATACAGATGAACCTGAGCTGGATCATACTCCTCAAGTCCAAGCACCATAGAGACCAGAGATGTTGCCGTACCTCCACAGCACACCAGACGCTCAACTTGTAGCTGACCTGCTTCTGCAAATGAACGTTTACATACCTCATGCGCCTGAATCAGCTCATCTTCCTGTGGTGGATCATGCTCTGCTAGAAAGCGTTCGGTAATCTGACGACACCCCACAGGTATCGAGCGTACGAAGGGAAGTGACAGTTTTTGTGCAGCATAACTACCGTAGGCAAGTTCTGTTGAACCACCGCCACTATCGCACACGAGTATTGGTGATCCTTTGAAGTCTTGAGCGGCACCCAAAAACGCTAGAGCTGCTTCCACATCCCCGGGAATTACCTGAGGAACCAAACCCCAAAGCGAAAGTTCTGCCAAAAGATCTATGGCGTTGATCGCATCGCGGGCAGCACTCGTTATAGTACACACAACATAGCTAACCTGCTGTTCTCTTGCGTGCGCAAGATATGTATCTATGCATGCACACACTCTCTCAATAGCTGTGTGATGAATCCTTCCCGAGCTTGAAACACCTTCACCCAGGTTACAAATAGTTGAAACACGACTCATATTGGTGGGCTGTGAACCATCAATATCAACAATGGCAAGACGTACGGATACGGTACCAATATCGATGACGGCAAGCTTTGCCACCGCTATACCTCCGAGGGATCAAAGTTTAAGAAGAAGTCAGCAAGATTAATATACCAAGGCCAGGAAGCATTAGAAATTGTTTCCTGAGCCTCCTCTTCGTGAAGCAACGAATTGGTAACAGAGCTGCTCGAGCTTGTGCTCTGAGTACTATCGGTTTCACCTTTGACTTCTACAGCCACTTCTCCCTCTTCCACTAAGCCAAGCTCACGAGCTGCAACTGCAACACCGTCGTTGGTGAGCAATTGTGCATTCTCTTCTTGCAGCTCTGCATTAAGTGTCTCGTAGGCTTCAAGCTGCATAGCAAGTATCTGCTGTTCGCGGTGCGCAGTATAGAAACTTCTGACTGCAGGATAGAGAAACCACATAGATACAAGCACGGCCGCGCAGCTCACAAGTACCGCGCGGTTGCACGAGCTCACAAAGCTCCCTACGTTTGATGCTCCCGACCGCATTAAGGCCTGTGCGTTAGCTAAGCATGCATGAAGTTTAGCTACGCCCACCTGTACTTTAGCTAGACACACGCGCGCGTAGGTTGGCAGCGCTCGTAGACGAGCCAAGCCTGCCTGTATGTAAGCTAAACACGATTGAGGCCGTGACTGAGACCTCCGCTGAGATCTAGACTGAGACCGAGCCGGGGAGCTATGTTGAGAGCGAGGCTGAACCCTAAGCTGAGACAAAGGTAGGGAGCGAGCCTGGAACCAACGTTGAGAGTGATACGATGACCTGCCCTGGGATTGGGATTTGGATTGAGATAGAGATCCAGACTGAGACTCAGACTGGGGCTGAACCCTACAGCGAGGCTTAGCTTGAGAACCACGTTGAGACTGAGATAGAGACGTAGACTGAGAGGTGCGC
>CAYTTI010000010.1:0-1213 GCA_964440675.1 uncultured Coriobacteriaceae bacterium | reverse complement strand
TGTTTTCATATCTGCTTCGTTTCTGTTGTGTTTAAGCTGCGTTGAACGGTAGTTCCGCCTTCCCTATTAGTCTATAACAGATTTGTGAGCTTGTAGCAAGCCTGATGCGAAAACAACCAAACTGAGAGCATCATCCCAGAGAGCATACTCGAGAGTGCCAAGAGCACCCTCCCAGAGAACATACTCGAGAGCGCTGAGAACACCCTCCCAGAGAGCACCTCATACCTTCTGTCTGACCGCAGTGCTCCGGAAGCAGAAGTGGTCGGGACGATGGCGTGACTGTGTGTACTCTACGAGAATTCCCTGCGCATCGAAGGTCTGGCTCGTGATAACCGCCAGGTAGTCGATATCGTCTAGGGCGAGTAGTTCACGATCGTGTGTTGTCGCACGCTCAACGGTAATGGCTCGTTTACTCATGGCGATGGTGAGCCCGAGCTCACGCTCGGCGTAGTCGTAAATTGAAGTTTCGGCAATCCTTGTGGTAATACCGGGCACCACATCGGTACGAAAGAGGTTGTGGTCCAAAATGAGTGCCTCATTGTCTATCTGCCTCACGCGCTCGACCGACGTAAGCTCGATTCCAAGCTCGAAACCAGTACGCTTAGAGATCTGATCGGAGCACATAAGTTGTTCAAGGCATACCACTTCCGTCCTTGTCGAAAGGTCCAAGCGCTGCCCAACCTCCCGGAATGACTCAATACCGCCTACGGTGAAGCTTGTTCGTTCGGGCTCGCGGTACACCACGCGCACACCCTTCCCATGCACCGGCTGCACATAGCCCTGATCTCGCAAGAGTGCGATTGCGCGGCGGAGCGTGTTGTGTGAACAGCTAAACGCCACCGTTAGCTCGGACTCCGAAGGGAGAAAGGACTGGTAGGGGTAGTTACCCTGTTCAATACTCTCGCGAATGTCACGGTATATGGCGTCGTAGCGCGCGCGCATGCTGTTCTCCTTCGTTCATTTAGTTCCGTTCCAACATCTTATTTGAATAAGCTATACCAATTGCATGTATCAATTGCATGTTGCACCGTTCACGGAAAAAATACGACCGTTCACCGCAACTCATGAGGCTCACTAACTTATTCAAATAAGTCATGCCATACTGCGCTCAACTTATTCAAATAAGTTTGGCGAGCTCTGGGTAGACTTTGAAAGCTCTCTACCGCCAAGCTCATTTGAATGCAGAGGAAGCTCGTCGGAAGGATAGCAATGG
>CAYTTI010000009.1:14126-16795 GCA_964440675.1 uncultured Coriobacteriaceae bacterium | reverse complement strand
GCCAGACGCCAAGCCGCTTCAGCTACGTGAAGGGGAGGTGCACTACAAGCACGTTTGTTTTGCCTATCCCACAAATCCCGACATAGAAGTACTATCGGACTTCGAGCTTAAACTTGCGCCGGGCAAAACCATTGCCCTAGTCGGCCCTTCGGGTGGTGGAAAAACCACCGCCTGCTCACTCTTGCCACGCTTCTACGATGTCCTGTCAGGCTCTATCGAGATTGACGGGCAAGACATTCGCAGTGTTACACAGCAGTCCTTGCGCCAAGCCATTGGCATGGTGCAGCAAGATGTCTACCTCTTTGGCAGCACGATCTTTGAAAACATTGCTTATGGAAGGCCGGGTGCGAGTGCTGCCGATGTTATTGCTGCAGCGAAGGCGGCTAACATCCATGACTTCATCATGAGTTTGCCTCAAGGCTATGACACGGTGGTGGGCGAGCGGGGAAGCTCACTTTCTGGAGGTCAGCGTCAGCGCATAGCTATTGCCCGCGTGTTTTTAAAGGATCCTAAAATTCTCATTCTTGATGAAGCAACCTCTGCTTTAGACAACGAGAGCGAGCAGGCAGTGCAGGCATCGCTCGAGGCTCTTGCCAAGGGGCGTACTACCATCATCATTGCTCCCCGTTTGTCCACTATTCGCGATGCCGATGAGATCGCTGCGGTAGAGCATGGTCGTATTGTAGAGCGTGGGACCCACGCAGAGCTCTTGGCTCGCAACGGAACCTATGCACGTTATTACCGTATGCAGTTTGGCAGTGAGAAGGCTGTCGACAATAGAGAGTCCGTTTGTAGTGCTGAGACGATTGACAGCGGGAAATTTTTGGATAGCGAGGAGTCATAAGACATGAGAGCTCGCATGCGGCGACGCCTGTGTCCTGACAGCCACTGCCTGTCCAACGATAAAGTCGAGCAGCTCTTTGCTAGCGTCGATGAGACGGGTCATACCACACATACAATACATGCGAACAAGGATGCGTACGAAATAGCAAGGTTTGACCCTCTTGACCCCGCTGCAAGCCCCGCCGCTCTCAACGAAAGGCGTATCAACCGGCGCGCCGTGTTAGTGGTGCTCATTGCCGCAGTCCTCATCGTAGGTGCACAGGTGGGTTTTTCGGTTATACGCCGTATGTATGCCAGCAGCCTGGCCGATAGCGCCACCGTTGAAACGGTGAGTACCGCCTTACGTCTAGGAGTAGAGTGGGGTGATGGCTTCACTCAGTTTCCTGACAACTATGTTGTCCAAGAGGCAGATGAGGGAACGGGTTGTATTGAGGTAATGGTCATCAATACGCAGTCATCTGACGTGTTGGAATGTTTTTCTTCCTCACAGATCCAAGCCGCAGCACTCTCGGTGAATGCCTTGCTTAATCCAAATATTAATCGCGTGGTCTACCACGTTAACGTGTATGTGGATAACAACGGTAATATCCAGGCACAAAGTGTTTTAGGTCTTCCATCTCCCGAAGGTGAGCTTACGGGGCTTTTTACCTTCATTTGGACCAAGGAGATAACCGATGCTGGAATAACGCTTTCGTGTACGGTACGCGGCATGGATGAAGAGATGACCAACGAACTGCGCTCACAGCTGGCCAGCCCATCGATTACCCTTGAAGCAAGTTAACTACCTCTGTGAGCTTGCTTTCAAAGGAGACACCACGTAGCTCAAAGTCGGGTTGCTCACGGGTCATACGCATACAGTTGCTCACAAAGCTGTTGGCAAACTCAACGGAACGATACAGGCTTTTTCCGCACATAATAGCTGCGAGCACAGAGCTTGCATACAGATCGCCGGTTCCGTGTAGCATGTAGGGCAAAAGCTCGCTCTGAGTTGCCTCAACCGAGCCTTCCTTACAGCGAATGTAGTTGCGGATCAGCCCATCGCCGCGCACGATGCCTTTAAGTACGGCGTTTTTTGCACCCATCTCTATCAAGGCATCCAGCATCTTGGTAACGTATGCATCGGATACATCCTGGCCTTCATAGGCAATGCCGGTAAGGATGGAGGCCTCGGTGAGGTTGGGAAGCACGACGTCAGCACCATTAACAAGTTGTGCTGTAGCCCGGCAAAGCTCGTTAGTGTAGGTGGCATACATCGAGCCGTTATCACCCATGACAGGATCTACAATGCGCAAGGCATCTGGCTGCTCCCGATAGATACGCTGAATGCAGGCAACCTGCTCCGATGCCCCCAAAAACCCAGAGTAAACCGCATCGAGCATCACGTGTTCTTGCTGCCACGCATCGAGGTAACCATCCAACATATCAGTTGTGTCATGCATGTAAAACACGGGGTACTTTGTGTGTGCAGAAAACAGTGATGTAGGAACGGGACATACGTCACAGCCCGCAGCAGAAAGTACGGGGATGGCAACACCTAAAGAACACTTGCCGTACCCACACAGGTCATGAACGGCTCCTACGCGGGGAATATAGGCACCTTTGCGCGTGTACAGATACAGATTTGCAGCCTTACTCATACAGGATCTCCTTTTGCACGGACTTATGGACCAATGCCTGAGCAGAGAATAATACTCTATGTTGCAGCGCCTGTCGTGATGGTTATGAGGAACTTGGCGGTTGCGTGCTCGACTGCTGAGAACTTGGCGGTTGCGTGCTCGACTGCTGAGGGCTTGGTCGCTGAGTGCTCAGCGACCGAGGATCGGGTG
>CAYTTI010000009.1:0-14026 GCA_964440675.1 uncultured Coriobacteriaceae bacterium | reverse complement strand
GTGCTCGACTGCTGAGGGCTTGGTCGCTGAGTGCTCAGCGACCGAGGATCGGGTGACTGAGATTTGCTTTGCTGAGCGCTCGGCGGCTGAGAAGGGTTAAGCCCCGTGTCAAGTAAATCCTGATGAATTTCTTCAGCCAACACGTCATAGCCTTTTCCTAAGGCTTCGGCAAACCAAAACGACTCAACATAGGGGAGTTGGCGTTCTCCCATTTCGATCTTGGCAATTTCAGATTGTGAGCGACCTACGCGTCTGCCAAGCTCAGCTTGAGATAAGCCAGCTTGTTCGCGGTAGATACGGATTCTACGGCCGACAACCTTGTTTGAAGCAATATCCATGAAAGGAACGCTACGATGTGAGATGTACTTATTCCAAAAAGGAATAGATGGCACCTACACATCACCTGATGGCACCTATACATCATCTTGAGGAGTGGGCATGTTCGATGAAGCAACACGCCTTCGGGCACAACAGTGGCTCGATGAATTGTATTCCTATGGAGATAAGGCATTAGAGCGCGAACGATACCTAGGAGCGCTTTCCATGCTTGAGTCGTTGGGGATAAGCTGGAAACGTAGTGCTGAAGGAGTGCATACCTTAATGCTGCACGTTCTTCATGACAACCAGGGTGATCGGGTTATTTGCAACGACCAAGGTGATTGAGTTACTCGAGACAACTAAGACGCTCAACGCGACTATACTTACCTTAGTACAGAAAACTCGTCAGGATATGACCGTCTGCCACATCAAAGGCAAGGGGGAGGAAGTGTGCTATGGTTGAGTCGCCGCTCGTGGGTATCATCATGGGTTCTGTATCGGATATGCCCGTAATGGAAGCGTGTACTGCACAGCTCGATGAGCTTCAAGTACCGTATGAGTTGGTCGTTGCCTCTGCCCATCGCAATCCTTCACAAGTTCACGAATGGGCGACTTCTGCCGCTGACCGTGGACTGAAGGTCATCATTGCCGCTGCAGGGAAGGCTGCTCATTTAGGTGGTGTCGTCGCAGCGTATACCCCCTTGCCCGTTGTGGGCGTGCCTATGAAAACGAGCGATTTGGGCGGGATGGACTCACTGCTTTCGATGGTGCAAATGCCATCAGGTGTACCGGTTGCCTGTGTTGCTATAAACGGCGCAAAAAATGCCGCTATTTATGCCACGCAAATACTCGGTGCAGCCATGCCCGAATATCGCGCCGGTATCGAGTCATTCAAACAAGCGATGTCACAAGGAAATACGTGATGTCTCGTATAAAGAAAAAGCCAGCACATATGGCACCTGCCAAAAAGCAGAAAAAGCGGGGCTGGCTCCCAATCCTCCTTATCATCGTTGGATCGGTGTTGTTTTTGGTTGCGGGTGGCATACTCCTGTTCTCACAGTGGCGCTACTACCAGCAAGACAAGGTGAACAGTGAGCTTGCAGCGTATGTATCTGTTTCAGATGATGGGGTTCCTCAGGTTGACTGGGAGGGTCTACAGGCCATCAACGATGAGGTTGTTGCGTGGGTGTATATCCCTGGAACGGTGATCAACTATCCGGTGTACCAACACAGTGATAATAGTTATTACCTCGACTATAATGCCTACGGAGAGTACAGCGTGGGTGGCCAAATTTTCTTGGACTATCAAAATACTGCACCCGGAATGGTAGATACCCAAAGCATTATCTACGGGCACCATTTGCAAAATGGTGCAATGTTTAAGCAGATTAGCGACATGGATGACCAAGATACCTTCGACTCTGTTACTACGGTGTGGTATGTAACACAGGAGGCGACCTACGAGCTCGAACCACTGTTGCTCTACTATACCGAACCCACTAATGTCAACGTGCGTAGCTTTTCGTTTGACTCTGAAAATGAGTTTCATGAGTATTTACTTGAGCTGCTTGCTAATGCCGAAACATACACAGCTGACGCTGAGTCAATAATAGAGTCAACAAGCCGAGTACTTTCATTGGCAACCTGTAACTATGTTGAAGGTGAAGGAAGAAGCATTCTTGTATGTGTGCCCAAAACAACCCTGTAGGTATTGATCTGACCACCGATGACAAGCTCCGGGAAGAGTGTGGCGTATTTGGCATATGGGCGCCAGGTTATGACGTAGCGCGCCTTACCTACTTTGGCTTGCGCGCCTTGCAGCACCGCGGGCAGGATTCTGCAGGCATTGCCGTAGGTGATGGTTCTACCGTGTTGGTGCGTAAAGACCTAGGCCTGGTTAACGAGGTATTCGACGATGTAGATTTAACCGCTCTAGCTGGTAAGGTTGCTATTGGGCATGTACGCTACGGTACCTCGGGTGCGCGCAGTTGGGAGTCGGCACAACCACACATCTCTGCCATTGGCACCACCCTTATCGCACTTGCCCATAACGGTACGCTCGTGAACTCCGACCAGTTGCGTGCAGAGCTTGTACATCGGGACGTGCCCTTCCGATCGAACACCGACTCTGAGGTGGCTGCGAAGCTCATTGGCTACTTCACCGAACAGACGAATCATCTCAGTGCAGGCATTATCAACACCATGTCAATGCTCGAAGGTGGCTATGCCATGGTAGTGGTACGCGACAATGCGCTCTATGCCTTTCGTGATCCGCGTGGTATCCGTCCACTCGTTGTAGGGGAACTACCAGATAAGCAGGGTTGGGTTGTTGTAAGTGAAACCTGTGCTTTAGACATCATTGGTGTGAACTTTGTGCGTGAAGTACGTCCGGGTGAAATCATCCGTATTTCTGATGATGGCTTTACTAGTACGCAAGGTATTCCTGCTTTAGAGGGTGCGAGCTGCATTTTTGAACACGTATACTTTTCTCGGCCAGATTCTGTGGTGCAGGGAAGGTCGTTTTATGCCATGCGCCACCAGATGGGGATCCAGCTTGCACGCGAGGCACCGGTTGACTGTGACTTGGTGATTAGCGTTCCAGACTCTGGTACGCCTGCGGCAGAAGGTTTCGCCGCCGAGCTTGACCTGCCCTATGGCAGCGGTCTTGTTAAGAATCGCTACGTTGCGCGAACCTTTATAGAGCCTACCCAAGAGCTCCGTGCCTTGGGTGTGCGCCTCAAGCTCAATGTGCTTTCTGATGCGGTTGCGGGCAAGCGCATCACCATGGTTGACGACTCTATTGTACGGGGTACCACCTCAGCACAGATTGTGCAGATGTTACGCGATGCGGGAGCGACCGAGGTGCATATGCGTGTGGCATCTCCTGAGGTAACCTGGCCATGCTTTTATGGTATCGACACGGCAACGCAAGACCAGCTCATTTCTGCCCGCATGGCACCAGATGAGGTGTGCCACACCATAGGGGCGGATAGTCTAGCCTTCTTAACACCGCAGGGTTTACTTGCCTCCGTGCCACCGAACAACTACTGCTGTGCCTGCTTTACGGGCGATTATCCAGTTGAGATTCCTAAGAGCTTCTCCGCAGGGAAGTTTCTCGAGGGGTATACACCACATAATCTTAATCGGGCATCTCGTGCCTCAACCATGCATATCGAAGAAGTCCTCAGCTACTCTTATGGGAACAGTGAACAACAATGAGCAGATCGTCTAAGATAGCGAGTAAATCCTTAAGGCACATAACATATGCCGATGCGGGTGTAGATGTTGTAGAGGGCGCACGTGCGGTCGATGCCATCCGTGCTGCTGTAGCTCAAACCGCTCGCCCCGAGGTGATGGGCGGACTCGGTGGCTTCGCCTCGATGTTTAACGCCTCCAAGCTTAAAGACATGAACGAGCCTATCTTGGTATCAGGTACCGATGGTGTTGGTACTAAGCTTGCTGTGGCACAGCTGCTCGATCGGCACACAACAGTTGGTATCGATCTTGTTGCGATGTGTGTAGATGACATTGTCGTGTGTGGTGCTGAGCCCCTGTTCTTCTTGGACTATATTGCTATAGGTCATATTCAAGCGGAGCATATAGCACAGATTGTTGAAGGTATTGCTGAGGGCTGCAGACAAAGTGGCTGTGCGCTCGTGGGTGGCGAGATGGCCGAGCATCCCGGCGTTATGGCTGCTGACGACTACGATCTCGCAGGCTTTGTGGTGGGCGTGGTAGATCGCCCCAAGATGTTGACAGCTCAAAGCGTACAGCCTGGCGATGTTATTCTTGGGCTCGCAAGCTCGGGCATACACTCCAACGGCTATTCCTTAGTACGCCGTGTTGTGCTCGAAGGTCGCAGTGTCGAAGAGCTTGAGCGACCCTGTGACAAACTTGGTGGTGAAAGCTTGGCAGACGCTCTTATGCGCCCGACCACTATCTATGCCAAGCAAATTTTGACAGCCCGAGCACAGGGCGCACCTATAAAGTCGATGGCACATATCACGGGCGGCGGCATTACCGAAAACCTCAATCGGGCGTTACCATCGCACGTCGATGCCGTGGTGTATCGCAGTGGTATGAAAGGTGCTGCGTGGAGTATTCCACCCATCATTTCGTATGTTGTAGACGCTGCGGGGCTTACCGAAGATGAGGCATACGCGACGTTTAACATGGGCATTGGTATGGCATGTATCTGCGCACCACACGATCTTGCGTCCGTATCGCATGCTCTTGCAACGGCAGGGCAGACACCCTTTGTGATAGGCGAATGTGTTGAGGGTTCAGGAAAGGTTCAGTACCGATGAGCATCCGGACGGGCGTTCTTATCTCTGGCTCGGGAAGCAACCTGCAGGCCATCCTCGATCGTATACAGCAGGGAGCTCTTGATGCCTCGGTTGAGTTGGTTGTGTCAAGCAGAGCCGATGCCTATGGTTTGCACCGTGCCAAGGCGGCAGGAATTCAAACGCTGACACTTTCTAGGGAGATCTACGAAGATCCTATCCATGCCGATGAAATAATTGCGGCTGAGTTGACCTTACATAAGGTTGACTACGTTATTATGGCGGGGTACATGCGCAAGGTTCATGCACCTCTTCTCGCAACATTTCCCAATCGCATCGTTAATATTCACCCGTCACTGCTCCCGAGCTTCGTGGGGGCACATGCCATCCATGACGCCTTTATGTATGGAGTAAAGGTGACGGGCGTTACGGTGCACTTTGCCAATGCCGACTACGATGCGGGTCCCATCATTGCGCAAAGACCATTGGTGGTGGAGGAAGCTTGGACAGAAGAAGAGCTCGAAGCCCATATTCACCAGATTGAGCACGAGCTCTACCCTCATACCATCCAACTGTTGGCAGAAGGTCGGGTGCGTGTACGCCCAGACAACACCGTATGCATCGCACCAGACCGTACTGCACCAGACTGTACCGTGCCAGACCGCATTGCATGAGACGCGCCGTAGGCATCTCATGTGTAATTTAGGTCGCTGCCTTCCTCCTGAGCTTCACGACGCATGATGTCACGGCGCAGCAAGCGATAGATTGCTGCGCAACACGGCACACCAAAGAGCATGCCCACCACACCAGCTACTCCCCCGCCTATGGTTACAGCAGCAAGCACCCAAATACCGGGAAGCCCGATTGAGGATCCGACCACGCGCGGATAAATAACATCGCCTTCTAGCTGCTGCAGTACCACCAAGAATATGAGAAATACCAAAGCCTGTATGGGAGACTGAGTTAAAACAAAGATACAACCAACAGCCCCTCCTACATAAGCGCCAATAACGGGAATAAGAGCCGTTGCGCCTACAACGGTTCCCGTCATCACAGCATAGGGCATACGCAGGATGGACATACCAATCGCGCACAGGGTACCCAAGATTACTGCTTCCACGCACTGACCAACAATGAAGCGGTGAAATGAGTCGTTAAAGGTAGTGAGCACGAGGCGCACACGATGTTCCCACACCGGGGTAAGGTAGACGTGCAACATGCGATAAAACTGGCGTATGAGTCGCTGTTTTCCCAACAAAATATATAGAGCAAATACAACAGCTACGAGAAGCGATGCTACTGCAGACAAGGTGTCAGCAATCAAGCTCAGTGTGCCACCCACACCCGTACCAAGGGCAGAGAGGACGTTCGAGGCAAGCTGCTGCCAGTTCACACTCTCGAGCATATCCTGGATGCGCTCGGTGGAACGAAATGGCATATCTTCTAGCAAGGCAATGAGGTTTCGTGCCATACGCGGAATGGCCAAGCCGAACGAGCGCACACTCGACAGTAACTCGGGTGCTACGATCATAACCACAACAGATACGATCGCTCCGATAGTGATGATGGCAGCCACAAGGCAGGCGATGTGCTGTGCGCGATATACGAGCGGTTGTACGGTCGAGCGGGATGAGCGGCAGAGGTGACGTTCGTAAAACGACATGGGGATGTTCACGATATAGGCAATGATGGCACCGAGCACCAAGGGTGAAATTGCCTGCCCCAGGTTTGCAAGTATGCTTAATACCAGCTCCCAGTAGCAAACGAGCAGTATCAGCGTACCAACCAGTATGGCTATGGGATACTTGCTTGAATGTCGCGAGTCCATCCTTATATCCCTCCTACGAGGAAGTCGTCAGCTAGGGGTACACGCAAAAGCCTGCGATTTATTTTTCCACTCGGAGTGAGCGGAAAGCTGTCCACTCGAATGAACAGGCGGGGCAAGAGATCAGGATCGATGTTTCCTACGAGGCAGGTACGAAACTCACTACGAGGTACAAGATGGTTGGCAGTATAGTAACAACAAAAGTAATTAACACCGTTAGAATCGGTATATCCACGGGTAGCTACCTGACCCAAGTTGGGCATCAGTTGCATCACGGCACCTTCGACCTCGCTTAACTCGATAAGGCGGTCGCCAATCTTTACCGCATCATCCTTGCGGCCGCGCACAACAAAGCGTCCCGCGTCGTCAATATACGCGAGATCATTGGTAATAAAATAGTGTTTGTTGTTGATGTTGATACATGACGCGTGGGTCTTTTCTGACCTACCTACATACCCACGGAAGTAGGGCACGTAGGCACACAGTACACCTTCTTTGTCGTTAGGTACTCCTGCTTCATCAATCAGTATCAAGTCGGCACCTACCTTGGGGTATCCCGCAGGCGTTACCTGATACGGACGGTCGATCCTAAAGCCCAACACAATATAGGCAAGCTCGCTCATGGAGTAACAATTCAAAATGGTAAAGCGATCGGTATAGAGCTCGGAGGTGACTTCTGCCCCCGTATGTACCACGGTTAAGGGCAACTCACCCTCCCAGCTCAAGAGCTTTTTAATGGTAGGTGGCGTGAGATACACGAAGTGAATATCGTTGTGTGCGAAGTACGCAGCGAGTTTGTTGGTGTCGCGACACATGTCATCCGGCGGCAAATACAGTGGACATTCGAGCCACAACGAAGACATGATCACCATAACCGAAGAAATAAAGATAAAGGAAGAAGGTAGGCTACGGTTAATCGGTCCATAGCTACCATCCGGGCGCTGCATGAAAGGGTGCATATCCTCAGCCTCTGCGGCAATAATTGGCTCATACGCACCGTATTCCTGTGCTGCGGCCTTGGGGTTGCCCGTTGAGCCAGATGAGTAACACACGAAGGCGAGATCGTGTGGGTCTGCCTCAACCCACTCGTCTTGGGGTAAGGGCTCGCACGCTAAGGCCTGCTCGTATTCCCAAGTGGTGACAAGCATAGTGCATCCGCACTCACGCATGCTCGTCTCAACGTACTCCTGAGGCCGTGCAGCATCTAGTGGCATATAGGCTGCGCCAAGCTTTATGACGGCTAACTCAACTGCTATATACGCCATAGAGCGAGGCATGTTAATGGCCACCAGTTGTTCGCGGCCAATACCTCGTTCTTTGAGCCAGGTAGCGACACGAGAGCTTATATCGTTGAGCTGGGTATAGGTGGTACTGTCACCATTTTGATCGACAACTGCTGTCCACTCACCATGCTCGGCAATAGTGTGCTTGAATTGCTCCAAAACTGATCGCATAGCTTCCCTTTCGTGTGTTTCTCGTATTCTGACGAAACACAAGATACCCAAAAGTGCTACATGGCCACGCATAGTAGCCGATTGCTTGCCTGCGTTGGGCGATGCGTGAACGTGAGCGACTGAATGTATCTGTACTGTCAACTGCTAGAATGTCAGCATGTGTCTTGAGACACCTATAAGCAGGTGAGAGGGTGTACGTTTAATCAAGATAGAAGGTGCACAGAAGGCGCACATCCCATTGATAGAGTACGCGCATGAGCAGCTTGAAGGATATACGTCCCATTTTCTTAGGAGGAAGGTATGGCAGCCGTATCAGAAGTGAAAAATGTAGTCCTTGTGGGTCAGGGCGGCGTCGGTAAGACCATGTTGGCAGAGGCGATGTTGCACCTTACCGGAAAGACAACACGCCTTGGTGGTCATGCAGGCACCAAGCCCACACTCGACTACGACGGCGAGGAAGCCGCACGCGGTTTCTCTATTTCTACTACACTTGCACCCGTACAGTGGAAGGGTGTCAGTATCAATGTGCTCGATGCGCCGTGCTATCCCGACTTTGTAGGCGATGCATATGCCGCCATGAGTGCGGCAGAAACAGCTGCCTTTGTGATAGATGCAGAAACCGGCCCCGGTCCCATTACGACCCGCCTATGGTACGCTGCAGAGGATTTGTCCATCTCGCGCGCACTATTTATTAACCGCTTCGATCGTCCCGTGGCTAACTTCGATACGGCCTTAGGCCAGCTACAAGATCACTTTGGCAACAATCTGGGTGTCGTCACACTACCCTTAGGCGTTGGCGAAGCCTTTGCGGGTATCATCGACGTTGTGCACATGAAGGCATGTCGCCTTGAGGGTGGCAAGTCGGTTGAGCACGAAATTCCTGATGAGTACGCCGATGTGGCTGCCCAGGCGCGCCAGCAGCTCGTGGAGCTCTTAGTTGAGGCCGACGACGACTTGATGATGAAATACCTTGAAGGGGAAGAGATCACCCAGGACGAAATCGAAGATCTTCTCGACAAGGCCATGGCCGAGCGTATTTTCGTTCCCATCTTCTCAGGTGTTGGCGTGCAGGAAGAAGGCCTTGTCCCGTTCTTGGATGCGATTGCTGAGTGGTTCCCCACCATGGCAGACTTCGGCCGTGTGCCTCTGGTCAATGGCGAAGAGCTGGATATCTCCCCTGATGATAAGCGTCCGGTAGCCTTCGTATTCAAGTCCCTTAATGACCCCCAGCTTCGGCGCCTGTCATTTTTGAAGGTACTTGCAGGAACCATTACGCCTGGTGTTGAGCTTATGAATGCGCGCACTCGCAAAAATGAGCGCTTGGCCCACCTGTACTCGATGATGGGTAAGGAAACAAGCGACGTTCAGAGTGTAGCCGCAGGAGATATCTGCGTTGTACCCAAGCTGGGTGTACTCACCGGTGATACGCTATCTGCTACCGGCAAGGTCGAGGCCGCCCAGTTCCGCTTTCCCAACTCTCTCTATCGCATTGCCATTGAGCCTGATGAGCGTGGCAGCGAAGGTAAGGTATTTGCCTTCTTGGAGCGAGCTGCAGAGGCCGATCCAACACTTAAGGTTGATCGTGATGAGGAAACCGGGCAAACAGTGGTTTCGGCCATTGGCGAGGCACAGGTGTCGGTACTGCTCGACCGACTTGAAGATCGTGCTGGGGTGAGTGCACATACCGTACGCCTGCGCATCCCTTATCGTGAAACCATCCGTCGAGTGGCATCTGCCCAGGGTCGTCATAAAAAGCAAACAGGGGGAGCTGGCCAGTTTGGCGATTGCTACCTACGTGTTGAGCCGAATCCGGATGGCGGCTACGAGTTTATTGATGAGGTCGTGGGCGGCCACATTCCTCGCGGCTTTATCCCCGCTATCGACAAAGGCGTGCAAGAAACTATGCGCGAAGGCGTTTTGGCTGGCTATCCCATGATAGATGTGCGCGTGGCGGTGTACGAAGGTTCGTATCACTCAGTGGACTCTAACGAGATGGCTTTCAAAACGGCCGCCCGTATTGGTTTTCAAAAGGCCGTAGCAGATGCCGAGCCTGTCATTTTGGAGCCTATGGCACATCTCAAAATTTCGGTACCGGAAAGCTACGCCGGATCGGTCATGGGCGATGTTTCGGCAAGCCGTGGTCGCGTTGAGGGTATGACAGCAGGCGATGGCATCCATGCCGGTGAGACCACCATCGAGGCAACCGTTCCCTATGCCGAGATAACCGACTATGCAACACGCCTGCGCTCACTTTCTCGTGGTACCGGCGAGTTTGAACTCGAGATGAGCGGCTACGAACAGGTGCCGCACGACGTGCAGCAGCGACTTGCTCAGGAGTACGCCGATCGACGAGCTGAGGGTAGGTAGTATGCGTACGTAAGTTATGGGGGCGCACAGTACCACCCCGTTCTGTGCGCCCTATGTGTAATGTGTGCCTCATCAAAAAAGATAGGTACCTGTTCTCCGTGTAGTTTTCCACCACAGGAGGTTATAGCTACTCTTTATGGACATTGCGATATCCGTCATAGCAACATTGCTACTCACGCTTATGAACGGCTTTTTCTCCATGTCGGAAATGGCGCTTACGACCGCCAAACGCGCAACGCTTGAACACGACGCCGAAGAAGGCGATCCCCGCGCGCGTCGCGCACTTAATTTAGCTGCTGATTCAACAGATTTTCTAGCCACCATCCAAGTTGCCATAACACTCGTTGGTTTTTTCTCGGCGACCGTTTCATCGAACACACTGTCAGATCCACTGACTTACGCCATCTCTCAGCTGCACATCGATGTTCTTACTGCTATGGCACCCATAGCATCGCCCATCATTATCACGCTCATCGTTTCATATCTCTCCATTGTGATTGGCGAGCTTATTCCGAAGCGTATCGGGCTTGCTAACGCCGAAGGTATGGCCAAAATGATTGCTGGGCCTCTTACGGGCTTTCGCAAGATTGCGAAGCCCTTGGTGTACTTCACCCAGGCTTCTGCCAATGGGCTATCTGCGCTTCTCAACATTAAGAGTGCTGACGATCGTCAAAATGTCTCGGAGGAAGAGATAAAGTACATGGTCACCGACTCTGGCGAGCTCTCCGAAGAGGAAAAATCGATGATCAACGAGATTTTCGATTTGGGTGACGCCATAGCACGGGAAGTGATGACCCCGCGTGTGGACTGTACCTTTGTGGAAGATACCTCCAGCATATCGGAGGTGCTTGACGTTATGAGGAGCACGGGTTATTCGCGCATCCCTGTTTATCATGACGATATCGACCGCGTTGTAGGCATTGCCCACATCAAGGATCTCATAGGCCCCATGGTCGACGAGCATGCAGACGACCAACCCATTACCCCATATCTTCGTGAGGCCGACTTCGTACCTGACACCAAAGACATCATACCGTTGCTCTCTGAGATGCAAACCAGTCACGACCAAATGGTTATCGTGGTGGACGAGTATGGGGGCACCGCCGGTATTGTTACCGTGGAAGACATCGTGGAAGAAGTTGTCGGCGAGATTGCGGATGAATTCGATCCGGAAAATAAGTATCTAACCACGCTCGGATCACGCGATTGGCTGGTTGATGGGCGCTATCCTATCGATGATGCTATTGAGCTCGGTTGGCCAGTTGAGGAGTCGGAAGGTTTTGAGACTATTGCTGGATTTGTGTTAGATCTTGCAGACTCTCTGCCCGATCCGGGTGACACTTTCATGGTGGACGGGTATCGTTTTAGAATTCAGTCTATCCGTGGTCGTCGCATCGCAATGCTGCGGGTAACGGACGAAACTCCAGAGATCAACAAGGAGATGCTCGAGTCTGGGGCAGCTGAAAACACAGATGGAAAGGACTAGACATGGCTGCTGAACGCGCCTACAAACGCAACCCCCTCATGGCAGATTTTCTCGAGGGCACCTTTGAAACCTCCGATGGTGTCACCCTGCGCTACCTACGTAAAGGCACAGGCATGCCGCTGATTATGCTGTCTGAATGGGCAGCTTCAGTCGATGAATTTTCACTCAATGCTCCAGAGCTTGCAGAGTCTCACGCGGTGTTTCTGCTCGACATGCGCGGACATGGCTTTTCAGAGGCTTCTGCTCACGGTGCTCACCTTGCACGCCTCGCAGCAGACCTGGCTGAGTTCATTGCCTGGATAGGCGCACCTAAGGTCAATCTCTTAGGTTGGTCGATGGGCGTTAGTGTTATCTGGAACTATTTGGAGGTGTTTGGCCAAGAGCAGGTGGAGCGTGCTGTCTTTGTGGATCAGTCGCCATTTTTGCTCGCCAATCCAGCCGACAGCAATGACGAGGTACGTCTACACGCGGGCAAGCGCATCGATATATGGGATCTCTATAATCGATTGCGGGCGGATTTTACCGCAAACCTTCACCCGACCTTAAGCGAGTACTTTGGCTACGGTCAACAGGTTTTTTCTCAAGAAGAGCTCAAGAGAGCGCCCGACAATTACTACGAGCTGTGGCAGCAAGTTCCTCTTGAGCCACCCAAGGCGAGAGATTTCCTCTCACGCTTACTACTGGATTACATAACTGTCGATTGGCGCTCGCTTTTGCATGTCTTGCGCATGCCCGTCCTCCTTATTACGGGCGATCTCAGCTTTACCACGACACTTGAGGCGGCCTGGTGGATGCAGCAAGAGATTCCTCAGTGTACCTGGCTACGCTTTTCTGCCCAAGAACTCGGCGACCATCAGCTCATGCAACGTTCCTACAGGCGCTTTAATGAGAATGTAGGAGCGTTTTTAGCAGGACAGGAAGTGCCTGATGCAGTTGACAGCGACGCAATTGCGAGCGGCGCATACCAGGACATGAGCGCGAGTCTGGATGAGGACATGCGCATGAGCCCAGATATGGACACGAATGCAGCTATGGATGTGGATGTACGCACAGATAGAGACGCAGGGATGAATGGGGACGGGAATTTGGATATAGACGAAGGGGCTACACAAGCGCTCGAACGAGACCCTGCACCTTCGGATGTTGCCTATGTTCCTGGTGAGGGCTACGAAGGACCTGTTGTTGACATCAAGCGTGTGGAAATTGGCCCCAAGAAGTTTGTTGCGCACGTGAAGATGGCAGCTGCTGGACCTGTGTACACAAATGATGATCCGGAAGCTACCAACCGTATCTTGGCACTCTTTCCCGAGTTGAGCGAGCACCTATGTACAGGTGATGTATCTCCGAGGTTTGGTGAGGTGATCCGCTCTACTGAGATCGCTCATCTTCTCGAGCACGTTACCATAGAGCTGCTGGTTCGCAGTGGCCTGGTAGGAGACATGACGGGCGGACGTACCAAAGCAGAAGAGAACGACGGACGCTCCTTTGTTATTGAATTCGCATGCCCCGATGATGTATTGGTTGCAGGGTGTTTGTCCTCTGCCGTGTGGGTGCTCGATTGGGCCTACGCCGGAGGTGGTGAGCCAACTCCTGACGTTGGGGGTATTGTAAACGGTCTCATCACGCTGGTGACATCCTTGGGTGATGCGGTAAGTGAAGATGTTGGGGACTAAAGCCTTTGATGTAGCTCGTGCTGATAATGCTGCTAAATCGGCGTTATCAGCATTAAGCAAGGACATGGGGATGGTATAGTGGACGGAAATTGCTACAGCCCTGACGAATTTGATGAGTCAGAAAGGAAGGGTATGTCCAAAAAAAGCAAACGTATCTTCTTCGTTGGTGGTGTCGTTGGCGCTGTCATAGGTACTGTGGCAGGCATTTTGCTGGCACCACGCTCTGGCGCAGATAGTCGTGCCGTGGCGGCAGATGCTATGAACAACGCTTGGGATAAGGCACTTGACACCTATGAACATCATGCGCGCAGCGTGTCTGATTATATGGAAGTCATTCGTCCAAAAATTGATACGGCCTCTGATGAGCTGCGTGCCAAAATAGATGCTGCGCGTGAGCGCATGACACAGGTACGTTCGTCTCTTTCTGATACGGTGGTGACCTTATCGAGTCATGTTTCAGACTCGGTGGCTACAAGTGATTCTCAGAGCGCTTCTACAGCTGGCCACTTCGCCCAGAGCAGTGTTGCCCAGCCCAGTGTAAGTGCTGCAGGTGGGGAAGATCTGTTGGCAGATGCGGATGAGCTGGACTAAGGCAGTGGCGGTTGTGGAGCAGTAGCGAC
>CAYTTI010000008.1:0-18917 GCA_964440675.1 uncultured Coriobacteriaceae bacterium | reverse complement strand
GCAGCTATATCTATGACGAGCCCGTTGAAGAGGTACACGAGCGTGTCTTCGCCCATTACGATGAGATGAGCGCTTCTCTGCGTGATGCGGATAAACAAAGGCGGATTGAAAAGGTTGAAGCTCTCAAAGAGCACATTACCCAAGAGTTTTCCGAGGAAGAACAGGAGACATGGGCTCGAGAAATTCCTGCTGAGCTCAAGTCGCTGGAAAAGCATGCAATGCGCATGATGGTGATAGAAACGGGCGAGCGCGTGGACGGGCGTAGTTCAACAGAGATTCGTCCGCTCATGGTGAAGCCCGACTATTTACCTCGCGTGCATGGTTCTGGCCTTTTCCAGCGTGGTCAAACCCAGGTACTTTCGGTGTGTACGCTTGGCATGCTCAGTGAATGGCAGCGCCTGGACACCATAGAGCCGGAAGAAGGCAAGCGATACATCCATCACTATAACTTCCCTCCCTTCTGCACGGGTGAAACGGGACGTATCGGAGCTCCCAAACGTCGTGAGATCGGGCACGGCAACCTTGCGGAGCGCGCACTGTTGCCCATGCTTCCCGACGAAGAAACCTTTCCGTACACCATCCGCGTGGTATCAGAGGTTATGGAATCAAACGGCTCCTCCTCAATGGCTTCAACCTGTGGCTCAACCTTAGCCTTGATGGATGCAGGAGTCCCCTTAAAGCGTCCGGTCTCAGGAGTTGCCATGGGTCTCATTCAGGAGATGGGCAAAACCGTGGTACTGACCGATATCCAGGGTCTTGAGGACTTCCTTGGTGACATGGATTTCAAAGTAACCGGTACCTGCAAGGGTATCACTGCCATGCAGATGGACAATAAGGCAACGGGCCTTACCCCCGAGATCTTCCGTCAAGCGCTGATGCAGGCGCGTGAAGCTCGTATGATTATTCTAGATGCCATGCTGAGTGCCATCTCCGAGCCACGCACAGAAACCAAGGAACAAGCACCTAAGATCGTGAGCTTTAAGATTCCCACCGATAAAATCCGTGATGTCATTGGTAGTGGCGGCAAGGTTATTCGCAGCATTCAGGAAGAAACCTCAACAAGCGTTGATATCCAAGAGGACGGCACGGTGTTTATTGCCGGTGCGGGCTCAAGCTCAGAGCTTGCCGCTGGACGGATTCAGGCCATCGTAAAAGAACCCGAGATTGGCGAGGAATACGATGGACGCGTTGTTAACATCCAACCCTTTGGAGCCTTTGTGGAGCTGCTTCCTGGAAAGGATGGCCTGCTTCACATCTCCCGTGTTGCAAACGCACGTGTCGATAAAATCGAAGATGTGCTCAACGTGGGCGATACCGTACGTGTCAAAGTAATTGCAGTGGATGAAAACGGCAAGATAAGCCTCGATCGTCTCGACAAGCTTGACGTTCCCCGTACCATCTCATCGCAGGGACGCGATACCTTCGATCCTTCAAAAACACGTAATCGTCGTGCCCACGACAAAGGAATAAGCAACAAGCGCAAGCCCCGTCGCCATCACGAGGCCTAGACTCCCTGCCATCACGAAACCTCAGCGTTCTCACGTCTACATGGACGCGCTGACACACCCCCCAAAAAAAGCTTTGGGGGGTGTGTTGTTACTTAGTGCTCCATGGTGAAGGTATAGATTGTCAAGTTGAATCCTTCGCCGTGAAGTACAATGGTGCAGTGTTGCGCATATAGATTAAACGTAGATTGCACACGTTCATTGAAAGGAACTATCCTCCATGGCAAGGAAGCATTCGCCTCTGCGCATTATTCCGTTGGGCGGACTCGATGGTATAGGCAAGAACATGACAGCCTTCGTCTCTGGCGGCGACATGATCGTTGTGGACGTGGGTATTATGTTTCCTGACGATTCTCAGCTGGGTGTCGATCTTGTTTTGCCTGATTACACCTATGTGCTTGAACACGAAGACCGCCTACGTGGCATCATCATCACCCATGGTCACGAGGATCACACCGGAGGCATTCCCTATCTACTTACCGACCTCAATCGATCAACGACCATTTATGGCTCCAAGCTTACGCTCGGCATTATTCAGGGGAAACTCGATGAACATCGTTTAGGTACACAACGTCTGCAGCAAATACGGGACGGCTCACACATTCAGCTGGGCTGTTCTCACATCGATTTCTTCTCGATGACACACTCCATCCCAGGAGCCATGGGTCTGTTTATCCAAACGCCCCAGGGCAACGTGCTGCATACCGGTGACTTTAAGCTTGACCAGACGCCCATCGACGGAATTACCCCTAACTACCAGGCTATCTGTCGCTATGCAAGCAAGGGTATCGATTTGCTGATGAGCGATTCAACCAATGCTTCAACTCCTGGTTTCACCCGTTCGGAAGCGGCGGTAGGTGCCTCGCTTCGTCATGTTATCAAGAACGCACCGGGTCGTGTGTTTGTAGCGTGTTTTTCAAGTCATATCCACCGCTTACAGCAGGTGTGCGATGCATCCGTGGCAGTCGGTCGCAAGGTTGTTGTTACAGGCCGCTCCATGATAACCAATACGCGCATAGCCCGAGAGCTCGGCTACCTCAATGTCGCGGACGACGATATTATTGATGCCTATAAAATTGATAAGCTCCCTGACAACAAGATCGTTGTGATGTGTACCGGATCTCAGGGAGAGCCGCTCTCTGCTTTGGGACGCATGTCCACCGGCGATCATAAGTCGCTCTCCATAGGCTCCAACGATACCGTTATCATCTCAGCAACGCCTGTACCCGGCAACGAGCGAAGTGTTCAGAGTATCATCAACACCTTGTCAAAGCTGGGTTGCACCGTTGTTGATAAACGAGAAAATCTCGTTCATGTATCCGGACACGCTTCACAAGAAGAGCTCAAGCTGATGCTGGCCATGACTAAGCCCAAGAACTTTATGCCCGTACATGGTGAGGCCATGCACCTACGCGCACATGCTCAACTTGCACAAGAAATGGGTATGAATCCCAAACGGGTGTTTGTTGTTGATAACGGTGAAACGCTCGAAATGCGTCATGGCAAGGTACGTATGGGCGAGCCAGTCGACTCGGGTATCATCTTTGTTGATGGCTCACAGATAGGTGAAGCTCGTCCTTCGGTTATGCGCGAGCGCAAGCGTCTCGCACAGGATGGTGTTGTAGCCTGTCTCGTAATCGTTTCCGCAAAAACGGCGAAGGTGCAAGCGGTGGATTTGAGCTGGCGTGGAGTTTCCTTTGGAGACGATGACGATTTGGAGAACGGTGCCAAAACAGCCGTGCGCAACTCCGTTAACAATGCACAAGGCGCTGCACATACGAGCGGCAAGGTATCAAACGATGCCTTGCGCAGGACGGTCCGCAATAGCCTTTCAAACTACCTGTGGCACAATACTCACACGCGCCCCGTCATTATTTCCACCATTCTGGAGGTTTAGATTTTTATGGCCGCCGGAAGATCAGATAGCCCAAAGAAGGCAGGGCAAAGCTATAGCGTGCTTGGCCAAGAGGTAGGCCGCGATGTTATCGGTGTGATACTCATAGTTATTGCTGTAGTGCTGTTCATGACGCTCTACTCTAGTAGCGATGCAATTATTACCTCCGGCATACGCTTAGGCCTCACTCGAGGCTTTGGTACAGGGGCAATACTTATTCCTCTTATGTTCATCTTCCTAGGTGTAACTTTTTTCCTGCCCAGCGATGCTTCCATCTCCACCCGCAATATCATTGGGATGTCTCTCATCGTAGTTGCAATTCTCAGTTTTATTTCAATTACCTGGCCAGGGGCAGACCTTATGCCAGAATCGGTTCTGCGCGAGCCGGCTCTCTCCCAAACTGGTGGATATGTAGGCGGGGGTATTGCTTGGCTTTTGCTTGAGCTGTTTGGCAAAACGATCGGCATTGTTCTGTTGTTGGGGATGATTCTTACCGGAATTGTTATTTGTGGCTTCTCTGTTTCTTCCTTCCTAGTACACCTAAAGGACAAAGCACGTGAGATGGGTGGGCGTATAGGTGATATTCGCAGGGAGTTTACACAGGGAAGACAGGAAGCGTTCTGGCCAGAGTATCCTCAAGCACCCACGCAAGCTCCAGACATGACAGCTTCTCCTGAAACTGGATCTTTTGAAGAATCTCCAACGGCCTTTATTGGCCATCGCAAAACCACGGTTCTACATCGTCCAGAAGCGACGCGCGTGATGCAGCGAAATGAGAACGATGCGCACGACCCTACTGATCAACAAGAAGTACCCGTTGCCCAGTACGAAACACCTGTTGACCAGTACGAAGCGCCACATCTCGAGAATCTCGAGAATTATGCGGTGAACCGAGGTGACACGGTACCGGTACCTACGCCCGTTGTGCATCCAAACCTTGAGGCTACCTCCGAGTTGCCACATTCCGATACGACTAAGAAGCTCCAACCTTATGCTCATACAGGCGCAGGACAAAAGGATACGCAAACGAAGGCTCAGCAGGATACGTTACCTCCTGTATCACTGCTATACTCGAGCAAGGATACCCATGTAACCGAGGCTAGTAATGAAGAGCTCAACAATACGGCCAATCGCCTACAGAGTACCCTTAATGAATTTGGCCTTACCAGCCGCGTTGAGGGCTGGGTAAGCGGACCTTCTGTCACCACCTTCCGCGTTTCAATGGGGGAGGGTGAGCGCGTAAGTAAGATAACGAACCTGCAGGACGACATTGCACTTTCACTCGCTGCTAAATCGGTCCGCATCTTCTCGCCCATTCCGGGTACTTCACTGGTAGGTGTTGAAATCCCCAATCAAATAACCACTCCAGTGCTCTTGGGCGATGTCTTACCCCAGGTAGATGGAGGCCCCTTGAATGTAGCCTTTGGTCGAGACTCGGAGGGCTCACCGGTCGTGGTGGACCTTGCCAGCTTGCCTCACTTGCTGGTAGCAGGTACAACCGGATCGGGAAAATCCGTCTTTCTCAACTCGATAATTATGTCGATTCTCATGCGGGCAACCCCTGAGCAGGTGCGCCTCATCCTCGTTGATCCCAAGCATGTTGAATTTACCTTCTATGATGGCTTGCCGCATCTCTATGTACCCGTTGTTACCGATTCACGTAAGGCAGCAAGCGCGCTGCAGTGGAGCGTACAGGAGATGGAGCGTCGCCTTAAGGTATTTGAACGCTATCGGGTTCGTGACATTGCGTCATACAATTCGCAGTGTGATGCCGGAAGGCTTCATGAGGATCATGACCAAGCAGAACACATGCCTTACTTCGTAATCGTTATCGACGAGCTGAGCGATTTGATGATGGTTGCAGGCAAAGATGTTGAGGCTTCAATCGTGCGCATTGCACAGCTCGGTCGTGCTGCGGGCATTCACCTCGTTGTTGCAACGCAGCGTCCCTCAGCAGACGTTGTCACGGGTCTCATCAAGGCTAATATTGACAACCGGGTTGCCCTCGCCGTTGATAACGGTATGAACTCGCGCATCATACTCGACCAAAATGGTGCCGAGCGCCTGCTTGGCAAGGGAGACATGCTCTATAAGCTCAGAGGTGTTAGTCCACGGCGGGCACAGAGCTGCTACCAATCTGATCAAGAGATAGAACGTGTCGTGTCCTTTGTGAAGGAGCATGCTGAGGCCGATTATCACGATGAAATACTGAGCGCTGCTCCCATCTCGCAAGGTGGTACCACGTTTACGGATCGTCGTTCTGATGATGACCCTCTCATGTGGGAAGCAGCGCTACTTGTCGTTGAGTCTCAGCTGGGTTCTACTTCTGCGCTTCAACGTCACCTTAAGGTAGGGTATGCTCGTGCGGGCAGAATCATGGATATTCTTGAACAAAAGGGTGTTGTTGGTCCACCTGATGGCTCGAAACCTCGAGAGGTTTTGCTTGACCTCAAGGGTTTAGAGGAGCTGCGTGTTCAAGAGAGTGCATACAAGGAGGTGTAATAGTCGATGCCGCGTCCGACGTTTAGCGAGATACTCTACACTCGACGTCAAGAACTTGGTGTGACTATTACGCAGGCTGCTCGCGTGCTCAAGATTAAGGAGCAGATGCTCGCTGCCTTAGAAGAAGGTGACTTTCGACACATCCCGAAGTCGGGATACGCTCAGGCAATGCTCTCGAGCTATGCGAGCTACTTAGGCTTGAATCCTCGCGCAATTGTTGATCAGTATGCCAAAGATATACGTCAAAGTTCTTCTCCCAATGAGGAACCCAACCAGGGACGGCGCAAAAAGACAGCCTCCCGTACGTACGAGACCCAGAGCAATATGCGAGAGGCGAGCTCTGTTGCTCCTGAACCTCATGCCTTCGACAGTACCTCACAGGTTCGTACACGCTCAGATTCATGGTATTCCGACCGTTCAGCGCCCTTGGTTAATCCGCGCAGCGTAGGAACGACTCGTTCCTCATACCAGGGCAACAGGTACACCCAGAACGCTAGCTCACCCACTACCCAGGATCCTTACCATCCACAGGCCTATGGTGTGCGCAATCTACGGGGAGGTACACAAATAGGTACACCACAGGATCCCAACCGTACCTTACAAACGAATCCTGTGGAACAACAGCGCCGCTACACCAACCGTCTGCCCCAACAAACACAGGACACGCGTTCTGGATATATGCGTCCTACACAGCGCCGCCAACAGGAAGGTCCTTATGCCCCGAGCATACATGAGTCTTCGAGCAATAATCCCTACTCCACCGGCAGTATCTATACGCGTGATGTACCGAGCTACTATCAAAACGACATGCGCTTAGAGGATGAGCCATCGGTATACGAAGTGGCTTCAACTACGATGGGAAGGCGCTCGTCGCGAAACATTGCCTCTACAGAGCGGCCATACAACCTGCAACGCGGCAGCAGAGACACTGAGCGACATAAGCTTAAGCGACGCGGTGCCACGCAACAGCAGTACCAGCCCGGCATCGTGGGGATGTTCCAGCGCTTTTTCTCCGATCCGCGTCGAGCCATCTTTGTCGTGTTGTTAGCACTTGTGGTGGTGCTTACCCTTATCATCATTTTTTCGGTGCGCTCCTGTGCTGCATCCCATGGGGTTAGCTCTACCGTAGCAGTCACTGAGGTTACCAGCTCCAGCTCGCAAAGCTCGAGCTCAAGCGATGATGCCGCCGATACCGATGATGATGCATCTACAGACAGCGGTGATACCCAGACCACTGACGACGCATCAGAATCAGATGAAGCAACTGAAACTACCACCGTCGTGGTGAGTATCGGCGAGAGTGACGTTAGCTGGCTGGAAATTCGTTGCGACGGAGAAAGTGTTGTTGCTGAAACACTGACAGGTCCCTGGGAGCAAAGCTTTGAAGTATCAGAATCAATAACTATCCAGTCAAACAACCCAAACCTCGTGAGCGTTACGCAAGATGGTGAGGCTGTTCCGTTCACCACGAGCTCATCTGGCCTAGGAAGCATTACCATTACACCATCCTAGCGCCGTCCTAGCGCCCCTCGAGCTTTCATTGAGGCTGAAAGTGGATGTGTTGGGAGCGGCTTTCGTACTAACAAAGCTGCAGGCAAATCGTGATGTAGGCAAATCTTGAAAGAGGACCTTTTTGACAAGCTTAGCTAATCCCCGTGTGATGTTTGTTACCCTCGGATGCGCAAAAAATGAAGTTGATACCGATAGGATGCGCGCGCAGCTTGTGCGCGCTGGTTTTCATGAGACCTCAGAGCTGCACAACGCGGATGCCGTGTTGCTCAACACCTGCTCATTTCTCTCGAGTGCAACTCAGGAGGGCATTGAAGCCACCCTTGATTTGGTAGATGAGATAGAGGCGACGGGACGCTCAATCCCCTTGGTCATGTGTGGCTGTATGCCATCGCGCTATGGTGAGGATCTTGCATCCGAATTACCCGAGGTGAGTCGCTTTGTGCGCCACGATGAAGAGGACAGCATTGTTTCCGTTATGCAAGAGCTTCTCCAGTCTCAGAACTCAGAGCTTCTTGGGTGTTCGGAAGCCTTGCGCACCATTGAAGGAAGCAGTGCCTTCGTAAAAATCTCCGAGGGATGTAGTCGCATGTGTTCGTTTTGCGCCATACCCTACATTCGCGGCAGCTATTATTCGCGCGCGCCGGAAGAAATCCTTGATGAAGTCCGCACCTTAGTAGAAGGGGGCACCCGAGAAATCATTCTCATTGGTCAGGATACCGGTGTATGGGGATGTGATCTCGAACCAAAATCTACCCTTGCCACGCTTATCGACGAGATAGCCTGTGTGGTGCGTCCCTATCACGCTTGGATACGCGTGCTCTATCTGCAGCCGGAAGGCATGACCAACGAGCTCATCGCGACTATTCGCGATACGCCTGAGGTGCTTCCCTACATCGACATTCCCATTCAACACTGTTCTGAACGTGTGTTACATCGTATGGGGCGTAAGGGAAACACACAGTCCCTGCGAGAGCTTTTCGACCGCTTGCGTCGTGAAATACCGGGAATCTGCCTGCGCACAACCGCCATGGCAGGCTTTCCGTCTGAAACCGAAGACGAAGCAGATGAGCTTGTGGCCTTTATCGAAGAACAGGCCTTCGACTACTGTTCGGTCTTTACCTATTCGGCAGAAGACGGCACGCGAGCTGCATGCATGGAAGAACAGATTGACAAGGACGTGAAGCTTGAACGTACTCAGCGTATGATTGATGTGGCTGAGCGCTGTGGTTTTGCTGCAACAGCTTCACATGTTGGTGAGATTTGTGATGTCATAATTGATGGAGTTGAAGAATCCGAGAAGGGGCTTGAGCTTATTGGTCATACTTGGTTTCAGGCACCGGATTCCGATGGCGTTGTCCATATTGAACAAGGTGAGGCAACGGTAGGTGACATCGTGCGCTGTCGTATGATCGATGCCTTTTGTTATGAGCTCGTTGGCCAGATAGTGGATAAGGACTAAGGGGAGATGAGCAATGAGCAAAGAATCCTCGCAACAGAACCGTACTGTTTGGACCCCTGCCAATATCGTCACGACCATCCGTGCTGTTTTTATCCTCGTGTGGATGATCGCTGCGGAGTTTGCCGTTCCTTCCGCTGCGGGTAGCACCCTGTCTTTATCAAGCCTGCTTGTGGCGCTTTTTTATATGCTGCTCTCGGCCACTGATAAGCTCGACGGCTATCTCGCACGCAGTCGCAACGAGATAACTGTGTTCGGAAAATTCCTCGATCCCATAGCCGATAAGCTCGTTGTAGTTACCGCACTGCTCTATCTTCTCGAATGCGGGCTTGTGTCGATGTGGATGGTGTTTGTCATCATCTCGCGTGAGTTCATTGTTTCGGGCGTCAGGATGGTGGTTGCCTCTGCAGGCATTGTCATCGCCGCTTCCAACCTCGGCAAGTACAAGACAGCCGCTACCATGACCGCTATTTCGGGCTACCTCTTGTGGCTTGCCCTGCCGGCAAGCGCTCTTAGCTCGCTGATCTTTTGGGCCTCCCTTATCCTGATGTATATTGCCGTTATTCTTACCGCGTGGTCCGGTATCGATTACGTTGTAAAATCCAAAGACCACCTGCTGCGCGGTTAGTCGGTTAGTATGCATCCTGCGAGCGAGAATCTCACGACGCTGCATCCTACGAACGCACACCTCAATGCTGTGCATCCTACGAATACGCATCGCGCCGCTGTGCATCCCACACTTGCAGAGCTCCTTGTAGCTCAAGATACGCCCGACGTTACCCCGCAGGATATCCAGCAGAGAGCGCAAAGCCTTGTCGAAGCAGCTAGGCGTGCTCAAAAGACGCTTGGTACGGCTGAATCGCTTACGGGTGGGCTCATCTGTGCAACTATTACCAGCATTGCCGGCTCTTCGCATGTTGTTCTTGGGGGCATCGTGAGCTACGCCCCGCTCATTAAGCAACAACTTCTTGGAGTTACAGCTACTACCATTGAGAAGTCTGGTGTGGTAAGCGATGCCTGTGCGCTTGAGATGGCTCAGGGTGCGCGCAAAGCCTTAGGCTGCGATGTCGCTGTAGCGGTAACTGGCATTGCAGGACCTTCTGGAGATGAAACAGGAAAACCGATAGGAACTGTTTACTTTGGTCTGGCAACAGCCGAGACTACCCACACAACTATGCGCGTATTTCCTGGCTCGCGCAGCGATGTACGTGCAAGCACATGCTCCCTTGCTATCGATTTGTTACATGCAGCTCTTGTGTAGATTTGCTCTCATTTGGGGAGCTTTTTTCTGGTCAACTCCCTTGTGATTGCTCGAGCATAGTTGTGCAAGCCTGCGCAAGCTGTATAGAGCTTGTTTGTACTGCGTTTGAAACGGGTTAGCTCTACCCATTAGTATATACACGACAACCTCTACAGAGTGATCTGTTGACTACGAACGCGTGTTCGTATACGCTGCACGTGTAGAACAACCAGAGCGGGAGAGTATATGGCTAAAGCAAGCAAAAATCCACGCCCTATCCATCTGCCTACAACGGGTGATGAGCGTGACAAGATACTGCAGAGTACCACAAAGGAAATTGAGAAGAGATTTGGCCAGGGTGCCATTATGCGCTTTGGTGATGGTGAACCTGCCGTTGAGGTAGCGGCCATTCCCACTGGCTCAGTTGCCCTCGATGTGGCGCTGGGTATTGGTGGTGTGCCGCGTGGTCGCATTATCGAGATCTACGGACCTGAGTCTTCTGGTAAAACGACACTCTCACTCGAGATACTTGCTGAAGCACAGGCACTTGGTGGTGTTGTAGCCTTTATCGACGCTGAGCATGCGCTCGATCCTATTTACGCCGCGCGCATTGGCGTGGATATCGATGAGGTGCTTATCTCGCAGCCAGATACCGGAGAGCAGGCTCTCGAAATTTGCGATATGTTGGTGCGCTCCGGTGCAATCGACTGCATCGTCGTAGACTCCGTTGCTGCCCTCGTTCCCCGCGCAGAAATTGAAGGGGAGATCGGAGACACCACCGTCGGCCTGCAGGCTCGTCTCATGAGTCAAGCCTTGCGAAAACTTGCCGGCTCACTCTCTAAATCGAATACAACCTGTATTTTCATCAACCAACACCGAAAAAAAATTGGGGTGATGTTCGGTAATCCGGAAACAACAACGGGAGGTCGTGCTCTTAAATTCTTCTCTTCGGTACGCATGGATATACGCAAGATTGATAACATTCGTGAGGGCAGCGACATTACTGGTAGCCGCGTGCGCGTTAAGATTGTTAAGAACAAGGTGGCACCCCCCTTTAAGCAGGCTGAGTTCGACATTATGTATGGTGAGGGTATTTCCAAAGAGGGCTCAAGCTTGGACGTGGCTGTAGACCTCGACATAGTTCAAAAGTCGGGCTCTTGGTATTCCTATAATGGTGAGCGCATGGGTCAGGGCAGAGAGGCAGCAAAAACATTTATGCGCGAGAACCCTGATATCTTCGACGAAATCGACCATAGGGTTCGTGTCGCGTGTGGACTCGTAGACGCTCCTTCCGAAATAGATGCTTCCGCTGCTGCCAAGGCCACAAGCACAGCCGCTGCTAAGGCTACGGCCACCACGATGCCCACTGCTCACCTTCCCGAACAGTAATGCGTAGCACTACCGTCATCTGGAAGGTTACTCTGTGTAAACGCAAGGCCACCATGGGACAGCCCAAGCCTCAAGCACACCTTGAGGTGGTTAGACCTACCGATACAGATAGCTCTAGGTACATACCAGCTGTAGTTGCTCGTCAACTTGGAGTAGAGGTTGAGCATCAATCACCTTCGCTTGAAGCCCTCACAGAGGAAATTGAAGAGCGCAGCTATGTCGCCGCGCGTGAGCGCATTAATCAGCTCTGCAGGGTAAGAGAGCGTTCTGAGTATGAGCTTTCTGAGAGGTTGCTGGCCGAAGGCTTTTCTCAAACGTCAGTTACCCGAGCACTTGCGCGCTCAGTTGAGGTAGGCATCGTAAGCGACCAACGATTTGCCGCCTCTTACATACAGAGCAAACTTGCAAGTGGATGGGGAATGCGGCGCATAGAGCACGCGCTCTCCCGTCACGAGATTGCTATTACAGAGCTACCAGGCTGGCCAGAGGAATACATACAGGAAGAGGATGAGCTCGTCCGTGCCGTGCGCGCAGCACAAAAGAGGAGCATGGCAAAGCGCTTGAACGTATCTTCAACTATGAGATTTCTCGCATCTCGAGGATTTTCCTATGCTGTGGCGCGCAATGCAGCACTGCAGGTTGCACAACAAGCTCGATTAGAGCGGGACCGATAAGAGCAGGAGTAGGAGAGCGGGAGTAGGAATTGTCGAGCAGTTAAGCAGTTAAGCGGTTGAACTGTTAGAACCTGCGTGATTGGTTGAGAAGAGCATACGTAGTTGATTTGAAACATATGCAGTTTATTTGACATCCTGTGAGCCCACACATACGATTATAGAAATTTGAGTTAACACTCGGCAGCCATGTACGGCTGCAGTTGTATATATAGGTTTGCGTTTGTCGTTTACAACTTATCCAGCCGCTGTAAGGTCGAGGTCACTCAAATGAGGGCCGACACACATACAAGTGTGGGGGTCTGTCTGCATAACTTTGAACTATCTCTTGAGAATCTTTGGGGAGTGACCATGCCAGAGCTGTTAATTGGCGCTGTGTGCCTGATAGTTGGTGCAGGTATCGCCTTCATGGTATTGCGGAGCACGGGATCGCGGCGCATACAGGAGGCCGACCGTAAGGTTGATGAGGCACAGAAGCGAGCGCAACAGATCATACGTGACGCTGATCGTAGCGCGGAGAGCGCAAAAAAGGAAGCCATTCTTGAGGCTAAAGAAGAAATACTGAAACTTCGTCAAGCGTCTGAGGAAGAGGATAAGCAGCGCAAAGGGGAGCTACGCGCGCTCGAAAATCGTATCATTCAGCGTGAGGAATCGCTCGATCGTCGCAACGACACGCTCGACAAACGTGAACACCAGCTTTCGAGTCAGCGAGGGCAGCTGGAGCGGCGTACACGCGATTTGGACGAGTTATTTGCTAAGCAAACATCTGAGCTGGAACGTATTTCAGAGTTAACGAGTGCTGAGGCGCGTGCTGAAATTTTGAAACGTGTCCGCAAGGATACGGTGCGCAAGGAGGCTCAGCTTCTTCGTGAGTCGGAGAAACGCCTTCGTCAAGAATCAGACAAGCTCGCCCGTGAAATAATATCGACGGCGATTCAGCGTTGTGCTGCCGATCAGGTCAACGAGATTACGGTTACCTCACTCAATATTCCATCGGACGACCTCAAAGGGCGTATTATTGGCCGTGAGGGTCGCAATATTCGTACCTTTGAGCAGGTGTCGGGTGTAAGTCTCGTGATTGACGACACACCAGAAACCGTTGTTCTGTCAAGCTATGACCCCGTTCGTCGTGAAACCGCTCGCGTGGCTCTGGAAAACCTCATCGCCGATGGTCGCATTCATCCTGCCCGCATTGAAGAAATGTATAAGAAGGCAGAGCGACTGGTGAAAGAGCGTGTATTTGAAGCTGGCCAGCAAGCAGCCTTTGAAATGGGTATTCATGACCTCGACGCTGACATGATCAACATTTTGGGAGCGCTCAAGTACCGTGCATCTTACGGGCAAAACGTGTTGCAGCACTCAATTGAGGTGGCGCGCTTGTGTGGACTTATGGCGGTTGAGCTCGGGATCGATAGCTCTGCAGCAATACGTGCAGGACTTTTGCACGACATTGGAAAGGCGATTGACCACAACGTTGAAGGCCCACATGCGGTAACCGGTGCTGATTTCGCCCGCAAGCATGGTGAAAAACCTGAGATCGTTCATGCCATCGAAGCGCATCACGCTGATATCGATCCTAACACCGTTCTTGATATGCTCGTCATGGCGGCGGACGCCATTTCTGCAGCACGTCCAGGATCTCGACGCGAGTCCGCTGAAGCATACATTAAGCGCCTTGAAAAGCTCGAGGAAATATCTAACAAGCATGAAGGCGTTGAACGTACCTACGCCATGCAGGCAGGGCGTGAACTGCACGTTATGGTTCAGCCTGAAAAGATTTCGGATGTCGAAGCAACCGTTTTGGCTCACGATATCGCTACTCAAATTGAGGACGAGATGGAATATCCAGGCCAGGTGCGCGTAGTAGTTATTCGTGAGTCACGAGCTGTTGATGTCGCAAAGTAGCGAGCAAACAAGCTAAGACGGCCTAGCGAGAAAACAACATGGACGCATCCTCATCTACCATGAATACCTCCTCCTCCGCCATGGATGCGTCTCCTTCTTTTGCAAGCGCATCTCCTTCTTTCGCGCATGAGTCCACTGCTCCTAAGAACTCAGACTTGCTCGACTTCGTAGCGCAGATGTCCGGAGAGGGAACGTTGCGGGTAGAAGAGAGTTTGGGTGATGGCTTTGTGCGTCTGCGCGTTGCAGAAGCAGAACGCAGGCAAGCAAAGCACGATATCCGCTATGTCGAGGATGCCATCATTGAGCTGTTACGCAATTCTCGCGATGCTCAGGCACAACAGATATTTGTCGCCTCATCCAAGCACGACAATCTGCGCAAGTTGCTTGTAATCGACAACGGGTCAGGCATTCCCAAGCGCTTACATGAACGGGTTTTCGATGCCCGTGTTACCTCAAAGCTTGACACTATCCACAGTGACAGGTGGGGTGTGCACGGTCGCGGCATGGCGCTGTATTCAATTCGTGAGAATGCGAAACATGTGCAGGTCATGGCCTCGGGTATTGGTTTGGGCTGTGCGATACAGATGGTATTTGACACCACACAAACACCTGAGCGTGCGGACCAGTCGAGCTGGCCCACCATTGGACGCAACGAGGATGGGGAACAGGCCGTTATTCGCGGCCCTCACAACATCATTCGCTCGTGTTGTGAGTTTGCTCTCGAGGAACAGGGAGAGCTTGAGCTGTGGTTTGGCTCTCCTGCAGAGATTGTCGCGACCATTCGTCAACGCATACGCCCCCGGATATCCGAGTCTCAACTGCTGTTTATCAACAGCATGGATGACCTACCGCTGTTCGATCGTATTGTTGTTGCCGCTGATGCTCAGGAGCTCACCGAACTTGCATGCTCTTTGGGGCTCGAGATATCAGAGCGAACGGCTCACCGCATCATTGCGGGGCGTATTGATCCCGTTGCGAGTGTATCTACCCTCGTAAAGCAAGGTAGAGATTCATCTACCACAGAACCCGATCTACACAAAGATCGTCGCGGTCTCAAACTTTCAGAGAACGATACCGAGATGTTTAAACGTTTGATAGAACGTGATTTTCGCTATCTTGAGGATCGTTACTACCTGAGTCTTGTGGGGGAACCACGCGTACGTGTTTCTCAAAATCGGATTGTCATTACGCTTGATATCGACAAACAGGACTAGTTTCTCTCTATTTTCCTCCACATTTTACATACATATCATACCCTCTACCTAAGTTTGCAGTCTATCTTGTGGCAATGGCTCAGGTATAGCGCTATCATGAGGCTTAGCAACTTAAATATCAACAAACGTCTTCGTAATGTACCAGGAGTTGTTGTATGGGTTTTCTTAAGGTTTCCTCCAAGTCATCCCCCGCATCTGTTGCCGGCGCTATTGCTGGCATGGTTAAGGATGGAGTTCCAGTTAACCTTCAATGTGTTGGAGCGGGAGCCGTAAACCAAGCGGTCAAGGCAATTGCTATTGCCCGAGGCTTTCTCATTCCCACGGGTGTTGATGTTTCCTGTGCTCCCACATTCTCGGACATCGAGATTGATGGCGACAGTCGTACAGCAATACGATTTGCTGTGTACGTACACAGACTCTCCGCACCAGAAAATTCGGGTGAATCAGCCCAGGCCAACTAGGGTTCAGGCCGACACGGGTTAATCAGAGTAATCAGAGTATCCATGCATGCCTATAGTTCTTCTACCACACTTGTTGGTAAAACCTACTTTATTAAAACCTTTGGCTGCCAAATGAATTTACATGAGTCCGAACGCGTGTCCGGACTCCTGGATTCGTGCGGCTGTATTGAGGTTGCACAGCCCGAAGAGGCAGATATTGTCTGCTACATGTCGTGCTGCGTCCGCGAAAAGGCAGATACACGCCTCTATGGTCAGGTATCAGCAACACTAAGCATGCCTGCACCACCTTCTGGCAGACGTGTGGTTTGCGTAGGGGGATGTTTGGCTCAGCGCGATGGCGAGTTTATTCGTACGCACGCACCCGCCGTCGATGTTGTGTTTGGCACCCAAGCTTTAGAAAAGCTCCCAAGCCTGCTTGAACAATCCATACAGCAATCTGCCCATGATGCTGGTACTCCCGAATTGTTGTTTGACGTGGATGAACCTAACACGAGTTTTTCGACTGATCTGCCTCAAACGCGTAAAACCGCCTATCATGCCTGGGTGCCCATCATGTATGGCTGCAACAACTTTTGTACCTTCTGCATTGTCCCGTATGTGCGCGGACGTGAACGTTCACGTACCATGGAAGACATCGTGTTCGAGTGCGAGCGCTTGGTAGGCGAGGGCGTACGCGAAATCACCCTGCTTGGCCAAAATGTTAATTCGTATGGGCGCAACATCTACGGTGAACCACGCTTTGCTGAGCTGTTATATCGTGTTGGTAAGACAGGCATTGAGCGACTGCGCTTCACTTCGTCAAATCCCAAAGATCTCAATGACTCAGTAATTAAGGCCATGGCTGAGGTTGATGCAGTGGTTCCTCACCTGCACCTTGCACTACAGAGTGGGTCTAATAGGGTGCTTCGTGCTATGAATCGCGCCTATACCCGCGAGAAGTATATAGACGTGGTACGCAAGCTTAAAAAGGCAATTCCTGACATTGCGCTCACGACCGACATTATCGTTGGCTTTCCGGGTGAGACGGAACAGGATTTTCAGGATACCCTTGACCTTGTACGAGAGCTTGAGTTCTCTGCAGCGTATACCTTCATCTATTCACGCCGTGAGGGGACGGTTGCGGCGCGCATGCAGGATGATACTCCCCATGAGCTTATTCAAGATCGTTTTGAACGCCTCACCGATGTGGTAGCGGAGCTCGCACATAAGGCAAACATGCGCTTTTTGGGACGCGATGTTGAGGTACTGGTTGAAAAGACTTCTAAGCGCAATGATGATGTTATGGTGGGGCATAGTCCCTGGAATCAAACGGTGCATTTCACACTACCTGATGCCACCCATCCGCAAGACGTTATTGGCAGGCTTGCAACTGTGCAGGTAACAGAGGCACGGACGTGGTATCTCTTTGGCTCACTGGTAGGCAACCCACACTAAGTGGAAAGCCCGCACTAAGTAGGAAACCCACACTAAGTAGGCGATTCGCATTAATGAAGAAATACGTGTGTTGCATTGCAGGACCCACGGCCTCAGGCAAAAGCGAGCTGGCAGAGTCCTTGGCGCTCCAACTGCACACGACGGTCATCTCATGCGATGCCATGCAGATCTATCGTGGTATGGACATTGGCACGGCGAAGCTGCCCGCACACGATCGCCGCTGCACTCTTGAGATGGTGGATGTCGCAGATATCGATGAGGATTACTCTGTTCAGCGTTTTCAACAAGAAGCACGCGCCTGTGTTGAGCGAGCCTTCGCAGAAGATAGGGTTGCGCTTCTGTGCGGTGGCACGGGCTTGTATATGAACGCTGTGATCGATGAGTTCAACTTTGCACCGGGCCTCAAAGGCGGCGAGCAGCGCCTGCACTATGAGGCCTTAGCTGAGAAGGATGGAGCTCAGGCGGTGTGGGATATGCTTCGTCAGCGCGACCCAAGCAGTGCCAAGCTCATTCATCCCAACAATACGCGCCGGGTAATACGCGCCTTAGAGATGCTTGATGCAGGAACATCCTACGCCGAGTATCGTGGTGGAACCAAGCGCCACATTCCTTACTATCCTGCTGATATCTGGGCAATGAACATGGATCGCACCAAGCTCTACGACAGAATAAATCGCCGTGTTCATGCCATGTTTGAGAATAATTTGGTTGATGAGGTGCGCTCGTTGGTAGCCCGAGGCTTTTCCGCTGATACAACGGCAGGACAAGCCATTGGTTACAAGGAAGTGCTGGCGGCTCTTGCGGGCGTATACTCTATGAAAGAGGCAGAGGAACTCATATGTAAACGCTCGAGAAACTACGCAAAGCGTCAGCTCACTTGGCTGAGACGAGATAGTCGTGTGCGCTGGCTTGACATGGACGAACTCAGTATGGATGAAGCATGTGCAGTTGTGTATGAACATAGCATCAAGGTTTCTCAAGGAAGTTCGAGCTAGAACATGTCGCATACAAACGAAGGACATAGCTCACATCGTGGAGCTCACGAGCTTAACGATTGCGCAGAGCGTGCACTCTTGGTAGGGCTCAACGTGGGCAATCAAGCCTGGGATCTTCAAAGTTCGCTCGATGAGCTCGAGCGTCTCGCTCAGACAGCGGGACTCGAAGTTATAGGCCGTGTTACCTAACGCCTTGATAAACCATCGCCTCGAAGCTTTGTGGGACGTGGCAAAGCCCAAGAGATTGCAGCGCTATGCAAAGAGCAGCAGGTAGACGTGGTACTTTTCGATGATGAGCTCACGCCGTCTCAGCAAACAAATCTCGAGAACATACTCGGCAACGAGACTAAGATTATCGACAGAACGGCACTCATTCTTGATATCTTTGCAGACCATGCCACAACGCATGAGGGTCGCATTCAGGTTCAGCTCGCTCAGCTCAACTACCTTTTGCCACGCCTGCGCGGCATGTGGGCGCATCTGGTGTCCGAACAGGCGCGTGGTGGTATTGGTTCGCGCTTTGGTCAGGGAGAAAGCCAACTTGAGGTAGACCGAAGACTCATACGCAAGCGAATTACCCGCCTTGCGTGTGAGCTCAAAAAGCTTGAAACACGCCGTGCAGTACAGCGTAAAGCTCGGTGGGATTCAGCCGTGTTCCGTGTTGCACTTGTTGGCTATACCAATGCAGGAAAGTCTACCTTGCTCAACCACCTTACCGGCTCGGATGTCTACGTTCGCG
>CAYTTI010000007.1:0-20361 GCA_964440675.1 uncultured Coriobacteriaceae bacterium | reverse complement strand
AGCGTTGCCACTACCAGGCCACTGAGGTATTCGTAGCGCCCATGGCCATACGGGTGGTCGATATCTGCAGGGCGGCTCGCCAGCTTAAACCCTATAAGCGAGATGATATTGCTGGAGGCATCGGAAAGGTTGTTCGTTGCATCGGCAACGATGGAGACCGAATGCACAATGACGCCCACCATCCCCTTAGTTATGCATAACACGAGATTTGCGATAATGCCCACTATGCTGGCTACGGTGCCATATCGAGCGTGTACTGCGGGGGAGTGTAGATCCTCTGCCTGTGCAATGAAGTGCCCTATAAGCCACTCTGTCATTTCTGCTCCCTGCGTAGTGCTACGGTGCGGCTATACTTTCTTGGCTAGCTCGTACAATTTGGCTCATTACATACGTATTGCTGGAGTGCACTATGGATACTGCCCTTGCCCTCGATTCCTTAAACGCTGCTCAACGCGAAGCAGTTGAATGTACGCAAGGACCGCTTTTGGTTCTTGCAGGTGCCGGGTCGGGCAAGACACGTGTGCTCACCCATCGCATCGCCCATATGATAGCCAACCAGGGCATCCATCCTTGGAACATCCTTGCCATCACCTTCACCAACAAGGCAGCCACTGAGATGCGCGAGCGGCTTGAAGCGCTGCTTGCAGATAGCATTCGCGGCATGTGGGTGTGTACTTTTCATGCCATGTGTGTACGCATATTGAGAGAAGACGCGGAAGCTATTGGCTTTCGTTCCAATTTCTCAATTTATGACGATGATGATGCGCGCCGCCTTGTGCGCGAAATTATGCTGGATCTCGATATAGATTCTCGTCAGTTTGCTCCCAATATGATTCGCTCCAAAATCTCGACGGCAAAAAATGCACTCGTAAGCCCTGATGAGATGACCAATATGGCACAAGATCCTCCAACGGCTGTTGCAGCTCGCGTGTACACTGAATTTCAGCGGCGGCTTGAGCGTGCCAACGCCATGGACTTCGATGACCTTTTGGTACGGGCGTATATGCTGCTCAAAAATAATCCGCGCATACTTGGGAGCTATCAGGAGCGCTTTACCCACATATCCGTGGATGAGTATCAAGATACCAACCACGTCCAGTACCAGATTACCAACCTGCTTTCCGCCAAGCACCACAACCTGATGGTGGTAGGCGACGATGACCAGTCCATCTACTCATGGCGTGGTGCTGATATCCAAAACATTTTGAACTTTCGCAAGGATTATCCTGATGCACGTGTTGTTAAGCTGGAGGAAAACTATCGCTCTACCGCTCACATTCTTGCCGCAGCAAATGCGGTGGTGGCACATAATGCGCGCCGAGAGGCCAAGGCGCTCTATACCAATCTGGGTGATGGCAATGTTGTACGTGTTTACCAAGCAACTGATGAGCGCGATGAGGGACGCTGGATCGCGGGAGAAATTGAGCGTCTGCATACACAGGGCATGAACTACGACGACATGGCCTTGTTCTACCGAACCAACGCCCAATCGCGCGTGCTCGAGGATATGTTTTTGCGTGCCGGTGTGCCCTATCGCATTGTTGGAGGCACACGCTTTTTTGAACGTTCTGAGATTCGTGATGTCATGGCCTACCTCAAACTGGTGCTCAATGCCGATGATGATGTAAGTTGCGAGCGCGTCATTAACACGCCGCGGCGCGGTGTTGGTTCCACCTCTATTGCACGTCTGCGTAGCTGGGCAGCCGAGCACAATTGCTCGCTGTTTGCTGCGGCCAAGGCAGGGGCACACGGAGAGATAGCTGTATCGGCACAGGCACGACGCGGCCTGAGCTCTTTTTGCGATGTGATAGAGGCAGGGCGTGGCATAGATGGTCCGCTTGATAAGGTGGTCGAGGCAATTATCGAGCGCACGGGCATTATCCAAGCCTATGAGGCAGAACACTCTACTGAGGCGCAGGGACGTATTGAAAACATCCTTGAGTTCTTGGGCGTAGCTGCAGAATTTGATGAAACACATGATGAGAACAATGCTGGACTCGAAACGCTTGATGAGCTGAGACACACCGCTTCCGAAGATGCGCCGCATGCCGCTTCTGGAAACGCGACCAACACCGTTTCCGAAGATGCGCCTCAAGCGCATACCCTGCAGGCGTTTATGGAATGGCTTGCCCTGCGTACCGATCTTGACTCTTTGGCAGGTTCAAACTCTGCGGTAACGCTCATGACTATTCATGCAGCTAAGGGCCTTGAGTTCCCCGTGGTCTTTGTTGCTGGCATGGAGGAAGGGCTGTTCCCGCATAGCTCGTATGACGCCGATCCAGCAGAGCTTGAAGAGGAGCGTCGGCTTGCGTATGTAGCAATTACTCGAGCCGAAAAGAGCCTGTATCTAACGCATGCTGCAACAAGACGCAGCTACGGCTCGACCCAAGCGTATCCCAGGAGCCGCTTTATTGGAGAGATTCCTGCCGAACACCTTGAGATGGCAGGTGTTGGATCGTCTGGTTTTTCGGGAACCGGTTGGGAAAAGCGAGGCGACCGCCATGGTACCTTTGGGTCAGGACAAGGTTCGTCGATGTATGGCGGACGCATATTTGGTGGTGGACGCGTATCTGGGCAGGGTACTACCTCTTCCAACGGAGCCCAGCGCAGAAAGCCTATTCAGCGCGATGCCGCAAAAGCTCGGGAAGTGTTTGAAGTTGGCGACAACGTATCCCACAAAACCTTTGGACCAGGAGTTGTCACTGCAACAGAGGGTGACATGCTCGAAGTGAAGTTTTCGCGCACGGGCACAACCAAGCGCTTGCTGAAAGGCTTTGCTCCTATTGTCAAGATGCCATGAGTGGAACACGGCAACGCCTAGGAGTGGAACACAGTAACGCCTAGGGGCGTGTGGACAGGGGTGTAGTGCCTCGAGTATGCCTCGTTGCTAGATTGAGTGCCTGCGTTGCTAAATTGAACGCCAATCGGGCTGTATGGCCATGCCCACCAGCTCGGGGCCGGTATGGACAACGAGTGCCGCCGATATGCCCGACATCACAATTTCATAGGCATTTTGAATATCCTTTTGCAAGACCTGCGTGAGCTCATCAAAATAGTTTGCAGCCGGTGTGCAGGCAATTGCCAAGCGTACGCGAGAAAAGGCCTTAGCAAAGCTCTTGACACAACGTACTTCCTGGCGCAGCGCTCGTTTCCATCCGCGTGCCTTTTTGTAGGTGCGGTAGTAGCCCTCTTCATCACACCAAATAATGGGCTTTACGTTGAGGATGCTGCCTACCCGATAGGTAAACTCGTCGATTCTTCCACCTTTGTGCAGCCAGGTAAGCTCGCGTACACAGAAAAACACCTTGGTATGCTGCGAGAGGGAAAGGAGTCGTTCCTCGAGATGGCTCAGCTCAATGCCTTCTTCAATCATTTCTGCGGCAGACATAACCACCATGCCTGCTGCGACCCCGATGCTTTTCGTATCGATGACTACGATGGGGAAATCTGGAATAGATGATGCGACAAGGCGTACCGTATCGCAGGTAGCAGATAAGCCAGAGGAAATGCCAATAAAGACGGCCTGCTCGTAGCCATCGCGCCGTGCCTGCTCGAAGGTTTCTCGAATGTCAGCTGGGGAAGGAAGGCTGGTAGTAGGTATTTCCTCAGCGAGACGGTCTAGAATCTCCATTTCGGTAATATCGACACCCGCACGATAGCGCGTGCCATCGCTGTAGTTAATACCGAGTGGGATAACACGCACGTCGTAGGCCTCTATAGTTGACGTTGGTGTGTCGGTGCCTGAATCGGTAATAAGAGCAATCCTTTGCTTGTTCATAGTCTTAGCCCTTCTGAGCGATACAATCACTACCTAGGTCGTGCGAAGACGTGCGTGCGAATTCGCGCATATGAACGAAGTCGCGTGTGCGAAGTCGCGCCTCCTGATAAGGTACCACCTGATAATAAACGTATCTATTCACATCAAGGAGAATATGCACATGAGCACCATTTACGTCTTCGGCCACAAAAACCCCGACAACGATGCCATTCTATCATCGGTTATTTTGTCGCAGTTGCTTAACTCGGTTGACAAAACACACAGTTATGTAGCGAGAAGGCTCGGTCCTGTTCCCAAAGAGAGTGCCGAGTTGTTGGCAGAATGTGGATTTGACGAGCCAGAGCTTTTGGAATGCATTGAGGCACCGGCTCAGGGAGCTGAGGCACAGCGCGTTATTTTGTGCGACCACAACGAGCGTGCACAGTCAGTGGATGGCTTAGAGAACGCCGAGATTGTGGGCGTTGTGGATCACCATCGCATCGGTAACTTTACAACATCGGCACCACTTGCCTATATTGCCATGCCCTGGGGCTCTACCTGCTCAATCATCTACAAGCTATTTGAGATTTTGGGTGTTAAGCCAAGCGAGAAGCAAGTGAAGTGCCTGCTTTCGGCCATGATGACCGACATGGTAATGCTGAAAAGCCCCACCACAACAGATATCGACCGTGGCTTTGTTGAGGCCATAGGTACCCGCTTGGGCATTGATCCCATTGCCTTTGGTATGGAGATCTTTATGGCTCGTCCACAACTTTCGCCTGCGCAAATGGTTTCGACCGACATCAAAGAGTTTCAAGTAGGTTCCCAGCGCATGTTCATTGGCCAGTACGAAACGGTTAACAAGGATATTGCACTTGCACAGCTCGACGACTTGTACGCCGCGATGGAGGATTTTCGAGAGGCACACGAGGCTGATGGTCTCGTGCTGTGTATAACCGACATTATGCAGGAGGGTAGCCAGGTGCTCATGTGCGGGGATACCGCAGTTGTCGAGCGCGGCTTGAATATCGAGCGCCAGCAGCAAGGCGTGTGGATGCCAGGCGTGCTGTCTCGCAAGAAGCAGGTTGCAGCACCTATTTTGGCAGCAGCGGGCTAATCGTTTGTGCGCCAGCCAAGGAGAGGTCATCTTGGTTACAGTGGCAAAAATCTTCGTTCATATCGCCTACCCTATACTCTAACGAGACTGAAATCAGCGGATAGTGCTGTAAAGACAGCGAACATTGCCGGAGGTTGCCCACCATGAGCTATGCAGGAATGGATACGGCGGCGCTTGAACAAGAAATAGCGCGCTTAGAAGAAGAGGTAGCACAACTACGCTCGCTCGCTTTGAACTTGGACATGACGCGCGGCAAGCCTTGTCCTGAGCAGGTGGATTTGTCGAAGTCCATGTTCGATGTGTTGACTAGTTCCAGCGATCTGTACGACGACGGTATTGATGCGGGAAATTATGGCTGCCTTGAGGGTCTGGATTCGGCGCGCGCCCTTTTTGCTGAGATGCTTGAGGTACCCAAGAAGAACGTCTATGTTGGGGGATCTTCCAGTCTTAACATTATGTTCGACGTGGTGGCGCATTGCTTCACCCATGGTCTGCGCGGGAATGAGCCCTGGCGCAGCCTTCCCAGCGTTAAGTTCTTGTGTCCGAGCCCAGGATATGATCGCCACTTTGGGGTCACATCCTATTTCGGTATCGAGAATGTTGCGGTGCCCATGAACGAGGATGGTCCGGATATGGACATCGTGCAGGAGCTCGTGGAACATGACCCAACGGTTAAGGGCTTGTGGTGTGTTCCCAAGTACCAAAATCCCATGGGCATTACCTTCTCCGACGAGGTTGTCCGTCGTTTTGCCGCACTACGCCCTGCTGCTGCAGATTTTCGTATCTTCTGGGATAACGCCTATGGGGTACATGACTTTACCGACACCCCCGATGTCCTGCTGAATATCTTCGATGCCATGGATGAGCTCGGAAGCGATGACTTGGTGTTTGAGTTTGCCTCAACGTCAAAAGTAACCTTCCCTGGCTCTGGTATCGCGTGCATGGTGGCAAACGATGCCGATCTCGCTGAGCTTATGAAATCCTTTGCACTCGAGCGTGTGTCCTCTAACAAAATTGAACAGCTCATGCACGCGCGCTATCTTCCCAACATGGAAGCGGTTATAAAGCACATGAAGCGCCATGCCGTATTCGTACGTCCACGCTTTGAGCTTGTTGAGCAGAAGCTCAGCGAAGGCTTAAAGGATGTGGAGGGTGTGCGCTGGACACATCCACAGGGTGGCTACTTTGTTTCCTTCGATGCCTTAGAGGGTACGGCTCGGGCGATTGTCGCGCTTGCCGGAGATTTGGGCGTTAAGATGACCTCTGCCGGAGCAACATGGCCTGGAGGTCACGACCCTGCTGATACTAATATTCGCATAGCACCAACCTTCCCTTCTGTTGAGGAACTTGCGCGCGCACTCGATGTGTTTGTGGTATGCGTACGACTTGTTTGTGCTCAGCGTGAACTTCAAGGGAGGATCTCATGATTATTGTTGCCCGATATCTGCTGAGGCCAGGCGAACATCATCTCGACAATGCAGGTGTGCGTATTGTGGACGGGCGCATTGCCGATGTAGGTACTACCTCTGAGCTGCGTGCGAAATATCCCGACGATGAGTGTGAAGATTTTGGCATGGCTGTCATATCGCCTGGCTTCGTGAATGCCCACACGCACCTTGAGTATGCTGTCATGGATGGGATTGTGGACGATTTGCCCTACAGCAGGTGGAAAGAGGAAATCTACGAAAAGGATCAACTCATGACCGAGCAGGATTGGAACGACTCGGCCATGCTTGGAGCCCTGGGATCGATTCGCTGCGGTATTACCTCGTTTTCCGACGTTACGCGCTACGAGGCAAGTGTTCGAGCTGCTCGCGCAACGGGTTTGCACGGTGTCATCTTCCGTGAGGTAAATGCACGTCACGCCGATGAGGTGGACGATGCGATGCAGGAGGCCTGCGATGACATCGACCGTTGGCGTGGGATGCTGTCTGACCATGGCGTGCGTATAGGTATTGGACCTGGCCCTTTGTACGCGACGCATCCGAATGTGCTTACGGCGGTTGCCGACTACGGCAACGATGGCACTCCGGTTGCCGTGCATGTAGCTTCCTCTCGTGAGGAATGCGACTTTATTCGCTATGGTACGACGCCTTTCGTGGTGGATAGCAAGGCAGACCAAGGGCTTCGCTACGCTCAGGCAGATGTCTTTTTGCCCATGGGTGTGTCTCCGGCGCGCTATGCGCTGAACTGGGGCTTGTTCTACGTTCCCAACGTTATGGCCATACATTGCGTGCATGTGAATACCGAGGACATCGATCGTCTTTATGACAACAATGTGCGTATTGCAATTTGTCCACGGTCAAATGCTCGACTCGGTTGTGGAGTGAGTCCTCTTATACGCTTTCTCGATCGCGGCATTACGGTAGGCCTCGGTACGAATTCTCCCGCAGCGTCTGGCAACATCGACATGCTGGAAGAAATGCGCTTCACCCTGCTGTTTGAACGTGGAATTGCCGGCGAGCGTTACGAAGCGGGGGAGGATACTTTTCTGTCAGCAAAACGGATGGTTAATATTGCCACGATTGGCGCGGCGAAAACTATCGGCTTGGATGACGAAGTAGGATCCATTGAGATTGGCAAGCGAGCTGATTTAACCATTCATGATCTTTCTGATTCCACCCTTAACTACACTGCGAGCGCCAATGCCTGCTTGGTGCACGATTGCAGTACTCATAACGTGCTTATGACCATGATTGACGGCAAGCAAGTGTATCGTAGCGACACAGGCTTTCTCATCGATGTAGATGTTGAGCGACTTCGAGAACGCGCGCTCGAAATTCGTGCTAAGTTACGTTCTGTGGAATGAGTAGGCTCTGCATGTAAGAGCGAACATCGCGTTGAGCACACACGAAAGGATAGTGGTGAGTACCAAAGCACGAAAGCAACAAGGAAGCTCAAATCGGGAACATCAAAACTCAGCTGCTCAGCGTAGCAATGCTACACGTGTAGTGATAGCTGCGCTTGCGGTGATTATGGCGCTATCGCTGCTCCTGCCATCGCTATCAGCAATTGTGTCTGCACTATCGTCAACGTCGTCGAGCACAACGACGGAAGTGGACACCTCAAGTGATGAGACGACTGATGATGCAAGCGATGAAGAGGAAGAGATAACGGTTGCCACCATTGATGCCCTCTACGAAGATGAGGCGGCTGAGCTTGAAGCGAGTCTTGAGGATGATCCCACCAATCTCGTGACCTTACTCAGTCTGGGTGATCTGTATACAACCTGGGCAGCCGAAGCTGCAGATTATGCATCAAGCGATGAGGATGCAGCACACATAGTAGCGCTGTACAGTATGTCTGTGAGCTACTACGACCAATACCTCGCGCTCAATGACAGTAATTCTGTAACAGTGAGCCGAGCGTCAGCGCTCTTTGAGTGCGGTGAGACGCAGGATGCCATCGACGCACTGCTCGAGCGTATGCAGGGTGAGGGTGCGAGTTATCCGCCGCTGTATCTGGCACTGGGCATGTTCTATGAGGAACTTGGTGAAACCGATCTGGCAATATCGTATTACGAACAGGCAGAAGAGCTCGACTCAGATGATACCTATGGCTCTCAAACGCTCGCACAAGAGCGCCTGGCAGCCCTGGGTGTTTCGAGCGATTCTGACGAATAAGGATCTACGTGGCATACTGACGTAGCTCGGATACACTTTGAACGACATCGGACGCACTTTGAAGGACATATGAGAAAGGGGATCTGATATGCAGCTCTCCGTGAAGCTTAGCAAGGATACTGAACGAGCCCTCATTAGCGTAGCAGGTGAGGTAGATGTCTCGAATGCAGATGAGCTGCGTGCTCCTCTCGATACGGCGCTTGACAGTTCTGCCGCGAGCATCGAGATAGACATTGCTCAGGTTTCCTACATTGATTCAACTGGTATTGGGGTTCTGGTAGGTGCTGCACGTCGCGCGGCCGAGCAGGGTCGTGAATTTGCGCTTCTTCACCCACAGGCAAATGTCGAGCGTGTGTTAACTCTTTTGGGTGTTATTGAAGAGCTGCACGTGCGCCGTAGTGAATAACCGTAGTGAATAGCTACACGTGTACGGTGGTGAACGTTAGCGGGGTGGCCTTGTGTTTGGCATTGGCGAAACAGAACTCGTAATTATTCTGGTGTTTGGGTTCTTGCTGTTTGGGCCGGACAAGCTTCCTGGTTTAGGCAGAACGCTTGGAAGGGCTATTCGGCAGTTTCGTGAGGCAGAAGAAGGCTTTACCAAGGTGGTGCAAACAGAGTTTGTAGAGCCCATTCAAGCTGCTGCGACGGCTACGGTCGATAAGGGTACGAAACGATCAGCTTCCAAAAAAGACCTTGATTCCGATGCTGATGTTGACAACGAGCATACGCTTGATGATGGATCGGTTCCCAAGGAGTCCTTTGCCGAGCGGAAGGCTCGCCTGGAGGCCGAACGCAAGCAAGCACATAGGGCTTCTGTAGCGTCGCAGGGCAAGCGGGAAGCAGGTGCCGATTCTAACGAAGAGCTTCCACCTGTTCCACCTGATGCGAGCTCACCCTCAGCGCAAAAACGTACGAGCGCTGCGCTACTATACAACCTCGACACAAACGAGGATGACCTCGACATAGGCGAGGGTGACCTCAGTACGAATGTAGACGCAGGTTCCTCAACAGGAAAGGGGGAGGGCTCCCAGGCATAGTCATTGTTGCCGGAGCGCCCGTATAGACATGCCCATTGGACCAGCACGCATGCCACTGCTCGATCACCTGGGAGAGTTGCGTCGTCGTCTTACCATCATTGTGGTATCAATCATCATAACCGCTGTGGTTATGTACGAGGCGACTCCCGTCGTTATCGAGTTTCTTTTAGATCCCATCCGTGAGTTTTTGCCTGACGGTGGCAGGCTTACCGTGCTCACCGCGCTTGGTGGCTTCACTATTCGCTTTAAGGTTGCAGCCTTTATTGCCGTCATTGTGTGTACGCCCGTTATTGTGTGGGAGCTCATGGCTTTTTTTCTGCCCGCACTCAAGAAAAATGAGCGCAAGTGGGTAGTGCCAACCGTTGCTGCCCTTATTGTCCTGTTTGGCTTAGGCATGATCTTTTGTTACTGCGTTATTCTGTCTGCAGCCTTTGGTTGGCTCATAGGAGAAACGGCGGACTTCGCTTACGTTATTGCTACGGCTGAGGACTACCTCAACATGATTATGTTGCTCGAGATTGGTTTTGGCTGTGCCTTCGAGCTTCCCCTCGTTATCTTTTACCTTGTCATTTTCCACCTGGTGCCGTATCGTACGCTGCGTCAACAGTGGCGCTTCATCTATGTCATCCTCATGGTTTTTTCGGCTGTTGTGACGCCTGATGCCTCACCCATGACCATGGTGCTTATGTTTGCGGCGCTTATTGGCCTGTACGAGATCTCACTGCTCGTTGCTCGACAGGTGATTACTATTCGTGAGGGCAAGGCAGCGCTCAAGTATACCCGTGAGGATTATCAGAACTTAGATGACTAGCTGCGACTTGTAACTGCGCGAGGCGCTATGGCTGCGCGAGGCACTGCGTGCGCGTGACAGCTAGCTGCGGCTGCGCGAGGCACTGCGTGCGCGTGAGGTACTGCGTGTTCGTGTACCCCTGCGTTTGCCTTTGGTTGTTGTCGCTTTGTCCTTCTTAGCGGGGCAGTTCATGTTCACACATATACGCCACGGGCCGCGTTGGCTTATTACTTCTACAATGGGAGCGTTGCAGTCGGGGCAGCTCTCCCCGGTTGTTCGCAGCTCACCGCGCTGTGGCAGAGGATAGCTCGTTTGACATTCCTCAAAGTTTGTACAGCGAATGTATCGTTTGCCGGTGCGTGTGGACTTGTGAGCAATAAGCTTGCCCTCTTTGTGAGCCTCGGCGCAGGTTGTACATCTCCCCACTTCTAGGTCGGGCTCATGGTTTGTCTCGCAGGCCGGGTTAACGCATAGCTCGTACGGACGACTTCTGAAAGGCTGTACCTTAATGCGGGGTGCCTTGCATACAGGACAGGTACCCGCTTCTCCCTCAATGGGTTGAATACGACCGGTGGGAACGGGATAGGTAACATCGCAGTCGGGCCATCCCATGCACCCAATAAAGTTGCTACGAGTTTTAGCCGAACTTTTAAGCACGAGATCCTTACCGCAGCTTGGACACACACCCACCTTGGCATCTGCGGTTACTGCATCAGAGATCGCCTCTCCCAAGTCGTCTTTATGCTCGATAAGCCCGTCGAGCAAATCTGCCAAAAGCGCACGCGAGTGATACACGACCTCATCTTGGGTGTGGGAGCCCTCGGCTACCTTGTTCATATCGTCCTCGAGTTGGCTTGTCATATCCGGTGAGGTGATATGCGGGGCATATTCGTGCAAGGCATCGATAATGGCCATGCCCAGCTGACTTGGTTCAATGGGGTCGTTTTTGAGGTACTTAACCTGATACAAGCGTTCAACGATAGAGGCGCGGGTAGATTTCGTACCGAGTCCCTTGCGCTCCATCTCTTGTACCAAGCGGCCCTGACTGTAGCGTGCAGGCGGTTCCGTTTGTTTGGCCGCAAAATCGATATTCACAATCGAGACGATATCGCCTTGCTCAAGTGGCGGCAACTGCTCATCGCGCTTGAGACCAAAGGGATAAATTGCCCTGAAACCGGGAGCAATGAGGACATCGCCGGTGGCCTGAAACATTTCTCCTTCGCAGGCGAGTTCTACCTTGGTGCCCTCGATGGTTGCAGAATCCATAAGCGTTGCCAAAAAGCGGCGAGCCACGAGGTTGTACAGTTTCCACTCTGCTGGTTGTAGCTGAGAGGGGTCAGCAGGAGCCGTGGGATGAATGGGTGGGTGATCGGTCGTTTCTTGCTTGCCGCGAGTAGGATGTATTGCCCCTTTAAGAATGTGCTTACATACCGGGGCGTATTGAGGTACAGAATCAAGCATCTTTACGCTCGCGCGCAAATCCATAGACGCGGGATATACCGTGTTATCCACGCGCGGATACGAAATCAGGCCATTCATGTAGAGCGATTCGGCAAGGCGCATGGTGCGTGCAGGGGTAAGCCCTTCCGCTGCAGCCGCTGCCTGCAGCGACGTGGTATTAAACGGCGCGGGAGGACGCACGTGACGCTGCCTTTTCTTAACGTTGGTAACATGTGCCTCGGTGGCATCCTTCACACGCTTCCATGCCTCGTTGGCAGCTTGTTCATCCTTGAAACGAGCCGTTGCATGTGTTGCCTTAAAGTCGATGCCTGAGCTTGTGAGCTGTGCGCTAATAACCCAGTAATCCTCGGGTACAAAGGCCTGGCGTTCGCGTTCCTTTTCTACCACAAGGGCAAGTGTGGGGGTTTGCACTCGTCCTGCAGAGCGAACATTGCCAAAACCACCGAACTTGGCCACCGTGAGGTAGCGCGTCAACACCGCGCCCCAAATCAGATCGATATATTGACGTGATTCCCCCGCATCTGCGAGATTTTGGTCGAGCTCTACGAGGTTGTTGAAGGCGTGCTCAATTTCACCCTTGGTAAGTGCTGAGTAGCGTGCACGCGAAACCGGTGTATCTGTGGCGACTGCCTGAATTTCGTGCAAAGCATCGGAGCCTATGAGTTCGCCCTCGCGGTCGAAGTCGGTGCCAATGATAATGGCGTCGGCTTTTTTGGCGAGGTTCTTGAGAGCACGAATAATCTGCTTTTCTGCTGGAAGCTTTTCAATGGGTGCCCACACTAAATAGGGGAGGCTTTCTACCTTCCACCCTTTAATATCGATGCCATCCTTGAGAAAGGGTTTGCGCTTGGTGTCATACGGGGGGTGGGCAAGCCTATCGGGGATGTTACAGACGACATGTGAACTATCTTCTTGCTCTGCATACCAGCCTTCCTCATCGGAAAACTTTAGTTGTGACGGGAAGTCTGGAGCAAGAATATGTCCTTTCAGGCCGATCGTTACCCACGCATCGTCGTTGTGCGTAAAGTGATACACGGGAATGCCATAGACCTTGTCCGGCGTGGGCTTTCCGACATCGCTTAATAACTCCGCAATTTTTTGAGCGGCATTGTTTTTCTCAGTTACAACGAGGATCACAAGTGCTACCTCCCCAGCACTACAAATTTGCACGCATTGTAGCTAATACTGCATACCCTAGTGCTTACCCAACATAAATTGCAAAAGAATGCAGATATGTGTTTTGACTAGTTCTGACTGGTATAGTGGGCATGTTGTTTGTCGCAGTCGTTGCAGGAGGGGAGTGATGTAGATGCCACGTATAGACTGTTCAAGTAAGGCGTATCCCGGTCTGTTGCTGACGCTTGAGGGCTGTGATGGTTGTGGTAAGACAACGCAAGCAGCAGAGTTGGCGCGTCTTCTTACCTCTTGTAACTACGAGGTTGTGCAGCTGCGCGAACCAGGAGGCACCGCCATCTCTGAACAAATCCGCACAATTTTGCTCAATCCCGACAATGGTGCTATGGCGCACGAAGCGGAACTCTTGCTCTATGAAGCATCGCGCGCTCAGTTGGTGCAAGAGCGTATTGTTCCTGCGCTCGAGCGTGGTGCCATTGTGGTATGTGATCGCTATATTGATTCCACCTATGCCTACCAAGCGTTTGGTCGCAATCTCGATAGGGATATGGTGCGCAAGGCAAACGCCATGGGCTCGTGCGGACTTGTGCCCAACCGAACGCTGATACTCTCGATGGACGTGGAGCGGGCATACAGACGTGCGCTCGACCGTGACCCTGAGGGCAGTCTTAACCGTATGGAGAGGGCAGGTTTGCAATTCCAGCAGCGTGTCCATCGTGCGTATGAGGAGCTTGCCCAGCAGGATACTAAGCGTATTCGTATGCTCAATGCCGAAGGTAGTAGACGCGAGGTAACCGCGCGCATGGTGGCGAAACTCAAAGACCTCGTTCCACGGCTTGAAACAGCCTTCGCTAACGACGGGGTGGGCGGCGACGTGCGTACAGGCGAGAGAGCTTGTCCATGAGTAAGTGGGGAACTGTTCCCATGAGTACGCCGAGCAACACCATGAGCGTATCGAGCAACACTATGGGTACGCCGAGCAACGCGAAGAGCCCGCGTATTCCTCGAGCACTTGAATTTCTCAGCTCTCAGCCGCGCGTACAGAGTTTTTTCGCATCGGCTCTGGAAAATCAGCGCTTAAGTCATGCCTATCTGTTTACGGGGATGTATAGCGATGTGATGCTGCAAGCCGCGCGCGCCGTTGCACGCTGTGTGGTTTGTCCTCACGGTGGCGATACCACCTGCGATGAGTGTATTCGCGTTGCTCATGGCTCACACCCCGATGTGCGTGAGTATGAACCTTCGGGTACGCAGAGTTATCTGGTGGACGATGTGCGCAACATCATGAGCGATGCTCAATTGGCTCCCGTTCGTGCTCATGCTCGGGTATACATTCTCAAGCACGTGGAGATGCTCAACGAGAGTTCAGCAAATGTGCTGCTCAAGACCCTTGAAGAGCCTCCGGCGAATGTTCATTTCATTCTTATTGCCCGTGCGACCGAAGATGTATTGCCCACCATCGTCTCGCGTTGTCAACAGGTGCCCTTTCGTGCTATCTCCGAGCACGAGGCACGCATTACCGTTGAGCGGGCAACCGGTGCGGATCCGCATCAGGCAGCAATTGCCCTGTCGATAGCCAAAACACCAGAAGCAGCGCGAAAGATGCTCACCTCTTCCGATCGCTTCGTTGTTCGCAATCTTGTAGTGCGTACGCTCTCGGAGCTTGATCAAAGCGATGCATGGGATGTGTTGTGTCGTGTGCGTGAAATCCTTGTAGCGTGCGATGCTCCGCTTGCAGATGTGAAAGAAGAGCAGGCGTCTAAAGAAGAGGTCTACAAGGAGTTTCTTTCCTCGAGCCACTATGAAAAGTTGACCAAACACAACAACAGAAAGCTACAAGCACGTCAGCGTTTCAGTATCATGGAGGCGCTGTCTGCCGCTGAGTCATTTTTACGTGACGTGCTGATGGCGAGAGAGGGGCTCGACGCGCATGCGGTCAATACCGATGTTGCACAATCGATAGGGCGTCTGTCTCGTCATACGTCAACAGCAGCTGTCCTTGCGGCTATTGAACACGTACGGCAAGCTGCTGATGACATATCGCACAATGTAGCGCCTCAACTGGCCTTAGAGGCCATGTTTATATCCATCAAGGAGGCTTTAGAATGCAAGACGTTGTAGCAGTGAAATTTCGCTATGCTGCACGCGATTTGTGGTTTGATCCTGGGCAAACTCAGGTTGCCTATGGTGATCATGCGATTTGTAAGACAGCCCGTGGGACAGGTATTGGTCTTGTTACCTCGGATCCTCGTGAAGTATCGGAGGAAGAGCTCGAAAAGATAACCGGTGGAGTGGAGTTGCAGCCGGTACTGCGTGTTGCTACTGAGCGCGACCTTGAGCGTGCCGATGAACTTGCCCAACGTGGGGATAGGGCTTTGCCCGTGTTTCGTGCGCTTGTGAAAGATGAAGCGCTCGACATGAAGCCTATTGGAGTCGAGTATCTCTTTGATGAAGTGTGTGCGGTGTGTTACTTCTCAGCAGATGAACGTGTGGATTTTCGTCAACTGGTGCGCAATCTTTCCCGGGAGCTGCATTGTCGCATTGAAATGCGTCAGGTAGGTGTGCGCGAGCAGGCTGCCATTGTAGGTGGATATGCGCACTGCGGCCAAGAGCTGTGTTGCACCCGCTTTGGTAGGCGCTTTGATGCGGTATCCATTCGCATGGCCAAAGTCCAGGATTTGCCACTCAATTCCACCAAAATAAGTGGAGCCTGTGGCAGGCTTATGTGTTGTTTGCGCTACGAGTTTGAGACTTATCGTGACTTCAAAGACAGGGCTCCTAAGCGCAATGCACTAATCGAAACACCACTTGGACAGGCCAAGGTAGTGGAATACGACACGCCAAAGGAGCAGATAACGCTGCGCCTTGAAAATGGTAGGAGCTTGCGGATTGCCCTGGCTGACATGACAGCATCGCAGGCTGCGCACAAAAAGAGTGAAGAGTTGGGGTGCACCTGTCGTCCCAATACGGTGGAGCGCTCTGTCCTCGAGCGACTTGAGTCACCTGAGGTACGCATGGCACTTGCAGAGCTCGATCGTAAAAATGGCATCGAGGTAGAACCAGAGCCTCTCGCACAGGATACGCCCTCCGTGCATGATAGGTCTTCTACACAGGATACGGTGCAAGAAAAGTCTAAGCGCAAGCGCAGCGGCTCAAACGGCAGCTCTCGTAGCGCCTCAAACGGCGGCTCTCGCAAGCGTCGCCGCAGATCAACGACACAAAAACAGCAAGCAAAGTCCCAGCAGCCAAAGTCACAGCAGAACCAATCAGTAAGCTCACGACGTGAACAGACCTCGACTTCTACGCAAGCAGCGTCTACACGAGCCACATCCACGCAAACCGCATCTGGGCAAGGGCAGTCGTCAAAGATAAAACGCCGTCGTCGCCATCCAGGAGATAAAGGCGGTAAAAATTCCTCAGTTGGTACGAGTTCTTCAAGCGCTCGGCGTTCTTCAAGTGGTAGAAGTTCCTCAGCTTCTGTCAAGCAACGGCGGTCACGCGTACGACGTCATCATAAGGGGGAGACACAATGAAGGTAGCATTGGGATGTGATGTGGGTGGTACACGCATTAAGTCTGGCTTGTTTTCTGAGGATGGAGTCCTTCTTGCGCGGCGCTCTGCTGATACGCCAGCTCTGGTTTCAGAGGATTCCTATCAGGTAGTTATTGCACTCTTCCGTGACATGCTCCGTGAAGCAGGTCTGAGCTCAAGCGATGTTCTTGGTGTTGGCCTTGATACTCCTGGCTCGGTTTTAGAGGATGGCACGCATCTTCTGCACTACAACATCGACATCAATCTCCCGGAGCTACGCCGTGCAATTACGACGGCATTCCCCCATGCTGCGACGGCTGTACTCAACGATGGAAACGCTGCTGCCGCAGGAGAGTTCTGGCAGGGCGCGGGTCAAAACAGCTTCAACTGCTGTACGCTCGTGCTTGGCACCGGTGTTGGTGGTGGTGTTGTTGCAGGTGGTAAGCTCATAAGCGGAGCGCATGGTTGTGCCGGAGAGATTGGGCATATATGTGTGAATCCCGATGAGGATAGGCGGTGCACCTGTGGTAAGCGCGGATGCACTGAGCTCTATGCCAGCGCCACAGGTCTTATTCGGAGTTACCGCGAAGCATGCGAGGCAGTGGGTGTACAACCTGTGGATGTATCGGATGGAGCCCTTGCTGTCTTTAATGCCTACGAAGCGGGAGATGAGCAGGCTCGCATAGCGGTCGATATCATGAGTGAGATGCTTGCGCGTTGTTTAGCGGCTACAGCAGGGGTGCTCGACCCTGACCTCTTTATCATCGGCGGTGGTATGGCGGGTGCCTTTGAGCTGTTCGCCGATATGCTCATCGAGCGCTATCAGATATACGTTAACGAGGGTGCCGCTGAAACCCCCATTGTTCCTGCTCAGCTCGGCAATGATGCGGGTATATATGGCGCTGCATATCAGGTGCTCACGAAGCGTTAAGGGAGAGTTATGGTTACGGCTGTCATTTTTGACATGGATGGGCTTATGTTTGACAGCGAAGCTGTATGGGCTGACTGTTGGAAGCAGCTACTTCCTCAATACGGCTACGCATGTCCTCAATCCTTCATTGAGGAGTCACTCGGAGTGAATCTGGAGCGTCAGGAGGAAATTATTCGGGCATATTGCGCTCAAGACGCACCTGTTCGTGAGATATACGACAAGGCAGAGGCGATGGTGAGGGCAAGACTTGCCCACGAGGTACCCAAAAAACCAGGACTCGACGAACTCTTAGCATGGCTTTCCCAGCGCAAGGTTGCTATGGCAGTTGCTTCATCGAGCCCTAAGTATCTGATAGAAACATACACACAGACAGCTCAGGTACGTGATTTTCTTACCGTGCTCGTATCAGGGGAAGATATTCCACGATCCAAACCTGCTCCCGACATCTTTCTTACCGCAGCCCAACGCTTGGGAGTTGCTCCCGCTCATACCTTAGTTCTGGAAGATAGCTATGCAGGTGTTCAAGCCGGTGTGGCAGGGGGATTTATAACAGTTATGGTTCCCGACTTAGTTCAGCCCAACGAAGAGCTTTCCCGCATGATGTTTGCATGCTGTGATTCCTTGCATGAAGTAAGAGCACTGCTTGAGTCTGGAAGGCTGTGATATTCGTGCTATTTATGTCCCTTGTAGGGACAGCGATTATCTGTGCTGTCTACCACTTGGTGAGGCAAGCTTTGATGAAACAAGCCTCGCAAGGTGACGGAGATGCATCTCAAACTTCTCGCCCAGCCTGGTTGCCACAGCCTCACAAGCGCTCAACCTGGGTATGGAGCCTAATGCTTGTGCTCGTTATGATGATCATCACGCTGTGTTATATGGGAGGGCTTATAAGCGAGGACTACGGTTCCTGGGCGTGCTTGATTGGCGCGACCATCGTGTGTGCGATAGGTGTCCTCTGGCGCGAACAGGTGAGAAGCTGGCTTGGTACACAACGCATTGGCAAGCTCCCTTTAGCTCCCATCATTGAGCTTTGTATGCTGCTGTTAGGAGCCTACCTTTCCTTTGTTGTGGTTGAGATGCCTTCCAACCCTAACCTCACGAGCTTTAATCTCACCGGCATGCTCATGGAGATCGTCATCTGCTTGCTTGTTTTGGTGTTCATGCACTTTGTGTTTCAGCGCTGCAGTGTAGGTGCCGCCTTAGGCGTTGTTCTACTTTTCTTCTTAGGCTTGGTTGAATACTTTGTGGTGGAGTTTCGCGGCGAGCCCCTGATGGCATCAGATGTGTTTGCAGTAGGGACAGCCGCAGCAGTTGGGACGTCGTACACTTACCGTATAACTGCCAGCTGTATTTACGCAATTGCTCTGGGTATGGTCACCTCCACCATGTTTGCCTTCATGCCCGAGCACCAAAAGGCAACCCGCTTGCGCGCCTTGCGCGTAATTTGTAACTGTCTTGTGGCCTTGATGATTGTGGCGGGTAGCGCATTAACCCTTGTAAACGTTGACTTGGTTGACACCTTTGGTGTGTCGGTGAGTGGATGGAAGCCACTGAACAGCTACTATCGCAACGGCTTTCTCACGTCATTTGTCGTGGGTGCACAAAGCATCATTCCTGATCAGCCTGAAGGATATTCCACTGAGGCCGCAGAAGAGATCATTGCTACATACGCTGCTGCCTACGATGAGCGCACAGCAGAAGATGATTCCTACAGCCAGGCAAGCGCACAGTTTGAAGAGATCCAACCCTCAGTTGTTGTCATCATGGATGAGACCTTTGCGGATCTGTCCATCTACGAAAATCTTCACGCGGGCTATGAAGGGCCTGAATGGTACAGTTCCTTCGATGAGGCCTATCTTAAAGGTGCGCTCTATGTCTCTGCCTTTGGCGGAGGAACCTGCAACTCCGAGTTTGAATTTTTAACGGGCTCTTCTATGGCGTATTTTGGATCAGGGGTCTACCCCTACATGGTCTATGACCTCTCCGAGGCTCCCAGTATTGCACGTCAGTTTCAAGAGCTGGGATATACCACCACAGCGATCCATCCTAACAGAGCTGCTAACTGGAATCGTGATGTGGTATATCCCAAGCTCGGCTTTGATACCTACCTGGATATCGATAGCTTTGATGGCTCCGAGACGCTCTGTGGCAGGGTAACTGACGCGGAAACCTTCGATCTCATCGTAGAGCTGTTAGAGTCAAGTGATGAACCACAGTTCATCTTCGATGTCACCATGCAAAATCACTCGCCGTACAACACCGGTCTCATCCCTGAACAAGACTTGACCCAGTACTATGTGGATGGTACCAACAATCCAGAGCTCGATGAGTACTTAGCACGCATTGATGCAAGTGATGAGGCACTTGAAGAGTTCGTTGAGATACTCTCTAAGCTTGAGAGACCCGTTGTACTGGTGTACTTTGGCGATCATCAGCCCAGCCTTGCCAGGAAGTACAACAACAGTATCTTTGCAGACGAAGAAGACACCGTTGCACATGAGCAGCGCCGTTATCAAACCTGTTACATGGTATGGGCCAACTATGACATTGCAGGAGCGCAAGATCTGCTTTCATCCCAAACAAGTGCGACAAGTGTTAACTATTTGGCAGCACAGGTACTAGAGCTCATAGGCGCTCCTTTGACAGACTACCAAAAGTGCGCACTTGAAATCCGTGAAGGCATGCCTTTGATTAACCTTGCAGGATACGCAGACGCCTACAGGGGATGGGTAACAAGCAGCTCAAGTTCGAGCAGCGCCGCAGATGACCTCTATAACGATTTATGGATGGCGCAATACTATATGTTCTTTGGTGATGGGGTGCGCTATCAGATAGGAGCGGGAGCATCCGGCATAACCGGATGACATTGCTCTGAGCTCTGAGCCAACGACTGACATCGCTCTGGGCTCACGGTTGGCATTGCCTATGATGTTCTCGAGCTCGTCACATTTTGTGTTAGACTAGCGAGAAGGCGACGACG